>JBASTF010000569.1:0-2844 GCA_049274755.1 Rubrivivax sp.
GTGCACTACGGCGTGCGCCCGACCGACCTGGCGCTGGCCAGCGACGGCATCCCGGCCAAGGTGGTGGTGGTCGAGCCCACCGGCGCCGAAACCGAACTGCTGCTCGAGGTCGGTGGCCAGCAGCTGGTGCTGGTGATGCACGGCCGCACGGCGGCCAGGCCCGACGACGTGGTGCACCTGCAGGTCGACATCCCGAAGACCCATGTCTTCGACAGCGCCTCGGGTGGTCGCCTGGCGTGAACCCCGGGCCCTGCATCGTGGTGATGGGCGTCAGCGGCTGCGGCAAGAGCACGGTCGGCCGTGCCGTCGCCGGCACGCTGGGCCTGCGCTTCGTCGAGGGCGATGAACTGCACCCGCCGCGCAACGTGGCCTTGATGGCCGCCGGCACACCGCTGACCGACGACGACAGGGCCGACTGGCTGGCCAGCATCGCCACGCTGCTGGCCGATGCGGCTGCTGGCGGGCGGGGCATCGTCGTCTCCTGCTCGGCGCTGAAGCGGCGTTACCGCGACCAGCTGCGTGGCGGTGCGCCAGGCCTGCGCCTGGTGTTCCTGCATGGCGCGCCGGAACTGCTGCAGCACCGGCTGTCGGCGCGCACCGGCCACTACATGCCGCCGTCGCTGCTGGACAGCCAGCTGCAGACGCTGGAGGCGCCAGGCGCCGACGAAGCGGCGCTGGCCTTGGACATTGCCGCACCCGCGGCCGAGCTGGCCGCCGCGGCGTGCCGGCATCTGGAGCATGCATGATCACCGCCGACACTTTCCGCCTGGACGGGCGCGTGGCTCTCGTCACCGGCTCCTCGGCCGGCATCGGCCTGGCGCTGGCACGGGGCCTGGGCCAGGCCGGCGCCACGCTGGTGCTGAATGGTCGTGACGGCGCCCGGCTCGATGCTGCCGTGGCCCGGCTGCGCAGCGAAGGCCTGCAGGTGCAGGGCAGCCGCTTCGACGTGACCGACGTCGCCGCCACCGAGGCTGCGGTCGCCGCCATCGAAGCCGATGTCGGCGCCATCGAGATCCTGGTCAACAACGCCGGCATGACACGCCGCGCGCCCTTCCACGAGATGCCGGCCGCCGACTGGCAGGCCATTCTGCGCACCAACGTCGACAGCATGTTCGTCGTCGGCCAGGTCGTGGCGCGCCACATGGTCAAGCGCGGCCGTGGACGCATCATCAACACCTGCTCGGTGCAGAGTGAACTCGGCCGCCCCGGCATTGCCGCCTACACGGCGAGCAAGGGCGCGGTGAAGATGCTGACCAAGGGCATGGCCATCGACCTGGGCCCACACGGCATCAACGTCAACGGCCTGGGGCCGGGTTACTTCAAGACCGAGCTGACGGCAGCCCTGGTGGCCGACGAGAAGTTCAGCCAGTGGCTGATCGGCCGCACACCCAGCCGGCGCTGGGGTGATGTCGAGGACCTGGCCGGCGCCGCGGTTTTCCTGGCCAGCGACGCGGCACGTTTCGTGAATGGCCACATCCTTTACGTCGATGGTGGTGTCACCGCCACCTTGTAGGCCACAGAGCGGATTCCCATGAGCCACTTCACCCAGGTCATCCTCTTCACCGACAGCGACGGCCGTGCACGCTGGCGCGAGCAGGCCATCGCCTTGAGCGAAGGCAAGCCGAT
Organism: Rubrivivax sp.; assembly: GCA_049274755.1. Classification (GTDB taxonomy): domain Bacteria; phylum Pseudomonadota; class Gammaproteobacteria; order Burkholderiales; family Burkholderiaceae_C; genus Rubrivivax. The sequence goes on from JBASTF010000569.1 coordinate 1,627, forward strand.
GGCGATGCTGTCGCCCCTGCAGCCCAGCGGCGGCTACCAGCTGCGCATGAGCCCGGTGGGCTTTCGCAGCGAGTTCCATTGCACCGTCGACCCGCAATGGGTGTTCATCCTGGGCGGCCGCATGGAGATCGGCCTGCAGGACGGCAGCTCGCGGGTCTTCGAGCCCGGCCAGCATTTCTATTCGGCCGACACGCTGCCGGCCGGCGCCAGCTTCGACGCCGCCGTGCATGGCCACTGGAGCCGCCAGCTCGGCGACGCGCCGCTGGTGACGCTGTTCGTGCGGGGCTGATCGGTGGCGACGGTCAAGAACGTGCTCGGCCACACGCTGGACCTGCTGGGCGAGGCCATCGTCGGCGGGTGCTATGCGGCGGGCGCGGCGATTCCGCCCGAACCCATCCTCGGCGAGGAACTGGGGGTCAGCCGCACCGTGGTGCGCGAGGCCGTCAAGTCGCTGGTGGCCAAGGGCATGCTGGTCACCGGGCCCAAGGTCGGCACACGGGTTCTGCCCGAAGAAAGCTGGAACTGGTTCGACCCGACGGTTGTGCAATGGAAGTCGCGCATGGGTTTGTCGCGCGAGTTCCTGCGCGACCTGCAGGAACTGCGGCGCGTCGTCGAGCCCGCTGCCGTTCGCATTGCCGCGCACCGCGCGACACCGGCCGACATCGCCGAGATCGAAGCCGCTTATGCCGGCATGAAAAGCGCCATCGAAGATGGCGGCGACTACGTCACGCACGACCTGCGTTTCCACCAAGGCCTGCTGCGCGCCTGCCACAACCGCATGGTGGTGCAGATGAGCAAGGCGCTGGGCGCCCTGCTGCGCACCAGCTTCGAGATCAGCACGACCCGGCCCGACGGCCCCGCCAGTTCGCTGCCGCTGCACCGGGCCGTGCTGGACGCAGTGATCGCACGCGACCCCGAGCGTGCCGAAAGCGCGAGCGTGGTGCTGATCGACGGCGCCGAAGAAGACATCGAGGCCGTGCTGGCCTCGCGGCGCAAGCTGCCGTCGCTGAGTGTGCCGGCGCCACGCCTGAAGGCCAGGCGGCCGGCGCGTGTCTGAGCCGCGCTGCAATTTCCCGAGAGCCACAAACCCAACCCAGAGGAGACCCCCAATGCGCAACCCCGACACCACCTCCCTTCGCCGGCGCAGCCTGCTGGCGGCCGGCGCCGCAGCCGGCCTGGCGCCGCAGGCGCTGTTTGCGCAGAGCGGCTACCCGAACC
>JBASTF010000570.1:0-11525 GCA_049274755.1 Rubrivivax sp.
GGCCACACGCCGGGCACCGGCGCGGCGCGCGGCGACGAAGCCCTGCACCGCGATGCCGGCAAGCACCAGCCCGCCGACGATCAGCAATGCAGTGGTCAGGTTCATGCGGCCTCGGCGAAGCTCACCGCCTGCTCCATGTCAACGGCGACGATGCGCGACACACCCTGCTCCTGCATCGTCACGCCGATCAGCTGCTCGGCCATCTCCATCGCGATCTTGTTGTGGCTGATGAACAGGAACTGCGTGCCGGCACTCATCTCGGTGACGAGTTTGCGGTAGCGCTCGGTGTTGGCGTCGTCCAGCGGCGCGTCGACTTCGTCCAGCAGGCAGAACGGTGCCGGGTTCAGCTGGAAGATCGCAAACACCAGGGCGATGGCGGTCAGCGCCTTCTCGCCGCCCGAGAGCAGGTGGATGGTGCTGTTCTTCTTGCCCGGCGGCTGGGCCATCACCTGCACGCCGGCGTCGAGGATCTCGTCGCCGGTCATCACCAGCTTCGCATTGCCGCCGCCGAACAGGCTGGGGAACATGCGGCCGAACCCTTCGTTGACCTGGTTGAAGGTGCTCATCAGCAGGTCGCGGGTTTCGAGGTCGATCTTGTGGATCGCGTCTTCCAGCGTCGTGATGGCTTCGGTGAGGTCGGCCATCTGCGCATCGAGGAAGGTCTTGCGTTCACGCGAGGCGGTCAGCTCGTCCAGCGCCGCCAGGTTCACGGCGCCGAGTGCCGCGATCTCGCGCTGGATGCGGTCGATCTCGGTCTGCAGGCCCCAGAGCTTGACGTTGCCGTCTTCGATGCTCTTGGTCAGCGCTTCGAGGTCGACGTTGGCCGCCGTCAGCTGTTCCAGGTATTGCGCGCCGCCCAGTTGCGCGGCCTGCTGCTCCAGTTGCAGCTTGCCGATCTTCTCGCGCAGCGGCTCCAGGCTGTGCTCGAACTGCAGCCGCTGCTCGTCGGCGCGGCGCATCTGCGCACTCAGGTCGTCGTATGCGCTGCGTGTGGCGGCCAGTTGCTGTTCACGCTCCAGCTTCAGCGCCAGCGCTTCCTGCAGCCCGGCCTGGGCCGCGGCGTCGTTGAAGCTGCCGAGTTCCAGCTCCAGCTGCTGGCCGGCCTGTTCGTTGGCCGCCACCTGCGCAGCGGCTGTCTCGATGCTGCGCGAGAGCTCGTCGCGCCGCGCGGCCAGCGAACGCGCCTGGAAGCGGGCCTCCTGCGACTGACGCTCCAGCGCACGCTGCTGCTCGCGGGCGTCGGCCAGCCGGCGGTCGGCAGCGATCACCGCGTCGTCGAGCTCGGCGTGTTTTTCCTGCGCGTTGGCCAGCCCGATGTCCAGCTCTTCAAAACGCGCTTCGCCGGTGGCGCGGCGTTCTTCCAGTGTTTCGAGCTGGGCATCGACCTCGGCCAGTTCCTCGCCCAGCTGTTCGCGGCGCTGGCTCGCGGCATCGGCCTGCTGCGTCAGGCGCAGCAGCTCGACATGCAGCGCGTGGGCGCGGTTCTGCGCCTCGGCGGCGTCACGGCGTGCCGTCAGCAGGCGCTGCGAGGCATCGGTGTAGGCAGCTTCCAGCCGCACCGACGCAGTTTTGGCATCGTCGGCGATCAGCGCCTGCGCCCGCTGCTGGCGGTCGAGGTTCTCGATCTCCTGGGCGCGCTGCAGCATGCCGGCCTGTTCGGAATCGGGCGCGTAGAAGGCCACGGCGAACTGGCTCACCGCATGGCCTTCGCGGGTCATGATGACCTCGCCATGGGTCAGCTGGCCGCGCTGGGCCAGGGCCTCGTCCAGGCTGCCGGCGGTGTACACACCTTCCAGCCAGTCGTTCAGCAAGGCCTTCAGGCCGGCATCGCCCAGGCGCAGCAAGTCGGTCAGCCGCGGCAGCGTCTGGTGCGTGTTGGCAATGGCGCCCGACGGCAGCGCATAAAAGGCCAGCTTGGCCGGTGGCGCGTCGCCGGCAAAGGCACGCACGGTGTCCAGCCGGCCCACGGCCAGGGCGTTCAGCCGCTCGCGCAGCGCTGCCTCCAGCGCCGTTTCCCAGCCGGTTTCGATGTGCACCTGGGTCCACAGACCGGCCAGGCCGTTGAGGCCGTGGCGCTCCAGCCAGGGCTTGAGCTTGCCTTCGGTCTGCACCTTGTCCTGCAGCGCGCGCAGCGCCTCGAGCCGGGCACCGATGTCGGCCAGCCGGGCCGATTCGCGGTTCACCGCTTCCTGCGCAGCACGGCGCTGCTCGTCCAGCGCCGGCACGCTGTCGCCCAGTTCGTGCAGGCGCGCGTCGGTGGTGTCGCGGGCCTCGTTGGCCGCGGCCTCCTGCTGCTGCAGCGTTCCGATGCGTGCTGCGTCCGGCAGCTGCAGCTGGCCGCGTTCGCCGGCCAGGCGTTCGCGCCGGCCCTTCAGCGCCCGCGACTGTTCCTCGATGTTGCGGCTGTCGGCCGCCAGCACCTGGATTTGCTGCTGCACCTGGGCCACCGCGCCACGCTGCTGGTTGGCCACACCTTGTGCGCTGCGCACCGCGTCTTCCAGCGCCGGCAGCTGCAGACCCTGGTCTTCGGCCTGGGCCACCAGCAGCTCGGCCTGCTCGTCGGCAGCGACGATCTGCCCGGCGATGTCTTCCAGCTCGGTCTTGGCCGTGTCCTGGCGCTCGCTCCAGTTGGCGTTCTGCGCCTGCAGTTCGGCCAGGCGCTGCTGTGCACGCTGCCGGCCTTCGACGACGTAGCGGATGCGCTCTTCGAGCCGGCTGACTTCCAGTGCCGCGCTGGCCAGTGCGCCCTGTTTGTCGTGCAGTGCGTCGCTGGCGGCGTAGTGCGCCTGGCGCACCTGCTCCAGCTGGGCCTCGACGTGGCGCAACTCGGCCAGGCGCGCTTCCAGCGCGTTCGTGGCCTCCAGCACCGCGGCCTTCACACGTTCTTCGTCGCCGTGCGCGTCGCGTGCCTTCAGGAACCACAGCTGGTGCAGCTTCAGCGTGCCGTCGTCCTGCAGCTTGCGGTACTGCGCCGCCACCTCGGCCTGCTTTTCCAGCTTGTCGAGATTGCTGTTCAGCTCGCGCAGGATGTCGTCCACGCGCGTCAGGTTCTCGCGGGTGTCCTTCAGCCGGTTCTCGGTTTCGCGCCGGCGTTCCTTGTACTTCGAAACCCCGGCGGCTTCTTCGAGGAACAAGCGCAGTTCCTCGGGCCGACTTTCGATGATGCGGCTGATCGTGCCCTGGCCGATGATGGCGTAGGCACGTGGGCCCAGGCCGGTGCCCAGGAACACGTCCTGCACGTCGCGGCGGCGCACCGGCTGGTTGTTGATGAAGTAGCTGGAGGTGCCGTCGCGCGTCAGCACACGCTTGACGGCGATCTCGGCGAACTGGTTCCACTGGCCGCCGGCGCGTGCCAGCGTGTTGTCGAACACCAGTTCCACACTGGCACGGCCGGCCGGTTTGCGCTGGCCGCTGCCGTTGAAGATCACGTCCTGCATGGACTCGCCGCGCAGCTCGCTGGCCTTGCTTTCGCCCAGCACCCAGCGCACCGCGTCCATGATGTTGCTCTTGCCGCAGCCGTTGGGGCCGACGACACCGACACGCTGGCCGGGCAACTGGAAGGTGGTGGGCTCGGCGAAGGACTTGAAGCCGGCGAGCTTGATCTGGTTGAGTCTCATCGCTGCGCACGCAAGTGCTTGATCTACATACGAAAACGCGCTCCGACCCCGAGCGCGACAGGGCGCGGATGATACCATCGCGCCCCCTCCCGAACCCGGCTCCACGATGCCCCGCAGTGCCCCCCGACAGCGCCCCGTTCCCGCCGTTGCACCCAGTGCGCCGAGCAAGGAATTGCATGTGTTCCCGAACCCGGCACCAGAACGCGACTACGTGATCCGTTTCGACGTGCCCGAGTTCACCTGCCTGTGCCCGCTGACGGGCCAGCCCGACTTCGCGCATTTCCAGATCGAGATCGTCGCCGACAAACTCTGCGTCGAGACGAAAAGCCTGAAACAGTACTTCTGGAGCTACCGCAACGAAGGCGCCTTCCACGAGAAGGTGACCAACACCATCCTGTCGGATCTGGTGCAGGCCATCCAGCCGCGTTTTGCCCGCATCCACGCCGACTGGTACGTGCGCGGCGGCATCCGCACCTACGTGACCACCGAACACCGCAAGAAGGGTTGGAAGCCCGCGCCCAAGGTCGAGCTGCCGTCGGCCTGATGCGGCGATGAGCCCGCGCCCCAGCTACCAGAAGTACGCCGTCGAGGTGCACGAAAGTGCCATCGACGGCAACGGCGCGTTTGCGCTGGAGGCGATTCCGCCACGCGTGAAGATCGGCGAGATCCGCGGCGAGAGCATCAGCGTCGAGCAGGCGCGCATCCGCGCCACGCGCAGCGAACGCATCATGATCGTCGAGCTGTCGGCGAAGAAGGCGATCGACTTCTCGAAGTCCGCCGACCCGATGCGCTACACCAACCACAGCTGCCAGCCGAACGCGCAACTCGTCATCGCCAACGGGCGTGTGGAGTTCTACGCGCTGCGCAGCATCGCACCCGGCGACGAGATCACCGTCGACTACGGCGAAACCCACCACGACGGCAAGCTCGCCTGCCGCTGCGGCGCGCCGGGCTGCCGCGGCGCGCTGTAGCCGGGCCCCGCGGCCGCGATAATCGCGGCATGAACCCGTTGCTGGCGCGCCTGCACCCCTACCCCTTCGAACGCTGGCGCGAGCTGACGCGCGGCATCACACCCAACCCGGGGCTGCGCCCCATCAGCCTGGGCATCGGTGAGCCCAAACACGCGACGCCGCCGCTGGTGGAAGACGCGCTGATGCAGGGCATCAAGACCCTGGCCGCCTACCCGGCCACTGCCGGCGACCCAGCCCTGCGCGAAGCCTGCGCCGGCTGGCTGCGGCGGCGTTATGGCGTGGAGGTCGACGAAAAAACCCAGGTGCTGCCGGTGAACGGCTCGCGCGAGGCGCTGTTTGCGTTCGCACAGACGGTGATCGACCCGACACGGCCCGGTGCCACCGTCGTGGCGCCGAATCCGTTCTACCAGATCTACGAAGGCGCGGCCCTGCTGGCCGGCGCCCAGGTGGATTACGCACCCAGCGACCCCGCACGCAATTTCGCCGCCGACTGGAGCGCCATCGACGACGCGACCTGGGCAAGGACGCAGCTGCTCTACGTCTGCTCGCCCGGCAACCCCACCGGCGCCGTGATGCCGCTGTCGGAATGGGAGCAGCTGTTTGCGCTGAGCGACAAACACGGCTTCATCATCGCCAGCGACGAGTGTTATTCGGAGATCTACTTCCGCGACGAACCGCCGCTGGGCGGGCTGGAGGCGGCCTGGCAGCTCGGCCGGCGCGACTTCCGCAGGCTCGTGGCCTTCACCAGCCTGTCCAAGCGCAGCAACGTGCCGGGGCTGCGCGCCGGCTTCGTGGCCGGCGACGCAGCGCTGATGAAGGCTTTTCTGCTGTACCGCACCTACCACGGCAGCGCGATGAGCCCGATGGTGCAGAAGGCCAGCATCGCCGCCTGGGGCGACGAGGCCCATGTGGTGGCCAACCGCCAGATGTACCGCGAGAAGTTCGCCGCCGTCACGCCCGTGCTGCAGCGGGCGCTGGACGTGGCGCTGCCGGACGCCAGTTTTTACCTCTGGGCCGCCATCCCCGGCGGCGACGACATCGGCTGGGCCCAGGGCCTGCTCGCTCAATACAATGTGACCGTGCTGCCCGGCAGCCTGCTCGCGCGCACCGTGCGCAGCCACAACCCCGGCGCAGGCCGCATCCGCATGGCGCTGGTGGCGGGCGTCGAAGAATGCCTGGAAGCCGCCGAGCGCATCGTCTCCTACACAGAAAGTCTCCAACGATGAGCCCCGAACAACTGCAGAGCGTGATCGACATGGCCTGGGAACAGCGCGCCACGATCAATGCCACCAACGCCCCCGAGGTCTACAACGCCGTCGAGACCGTGGTCTCCGAGCTCAACGCCGGCCGCCTGCGTGTGGCCGAGCGCCAGGGTGTGGGCCAGTGGACGGTGAACCAGTGGGTGAAGAAGGCGGTGCTGCTGAGCTTCCGCCTCAACGACAACCAGCTGATGCATGCCGGCGACCTGGCCTTCTTCGACAAGGTGAAGACCAAGTTCAGCGGCATCGACGAAGCCGCCGTGCGCGCCAGCGGCGTGCGCATCGTGCCGCCGGCCGTGGCGCGCCGCGGCAGCTACCTGGCGAAAAACGTCGTGCTGATGCCCAGCTACGTCAACATCGGCGCCTACGTCGACGAAGGCACGATGGTCGACACCTGGGCCACCGTGGGTTCCTGCGCCCAGATCGGCAAGAACGTGCACCTGAGCGGCGGCGTCGGCATCGGCGGCGTGCTGGAACCGCTGCAGGCCAACCCGACCATCATCGAGGACAACTGCTTCATCGGCGCACGCTCGGAAGTGGTCGAAGGTGTCATCGTCGAGGAAAACTCGGTGATCTCGATGGGTGTCTACATCAGCCAGAGCACGAAGATCTACAACCGCATGACCGGCGAAGTGAGCTACGGCCGCATCCCGGCCGGCAGCGTCGTCGTCAGCGGCTCGCTGCCGGCGGCCGACGGCAGCCACAGCCTGTACTGCGCCGTCATCGTCAAGCGCGTCACGGCCGATACACGGGCCAAGACCAGCATCAACGACCTGCTGCGCGCCTGAGAAGGAGCACGAGATGTCGGGCAACATGGAGCGTGTGCTCCGCCTGATGGCGGAGAAAAATGCCTCCGACGTCTACATGTCGGCGAACACGCCGATCCTGATCAAGATCCACGGCCAGATCATGCAGCTGTCGGACCAGGTGCTGACGGTGACGCAGACCCGCCAGCTGCTGGCCGAGCTGCTGAGCCCGCAGCAGCTGGAAGAGCTGGACGACACCGGTGAGCTGAACGTCGGCATCGGCCTGGCGCGGGTCGGCAGCTTCCGGCTCTCGGCCTTCAAGCAGCGCGGCACCATCGCCGCGGTGTTCCGCTGCATCCCGCACCAGATTCCGGCGCTGGACACGCTGGGCCTGCCGCCGCTGCTGAACACGCTGGTCGTCGAGAAACGTGGCCTGATCCTGATGGTCGGCGCCACCGGCACCGGCAAGAGCACGACACTGGCCTCGATGATCGAGTGGCGCAACCAGCAGGTCACCGGCCACATCCTGACCATCGAAGACCCGATCGAATTCCTGTTCACGAACAAGAAGTCCATCGTCAACCAGCGTGAGGTCGGGCGCGACACGGCCAACCTGCAGACGGCGCTGAAAAACGCGCTGCGCCAGGCGCCGGACTGCATCCTGATCGGTGAGATCCGCGACCGCGAAACGATGACCAGCGCGATCTCGTATTCGCTGTCGGGCCACCTGGTGCTGGCCACGCTGCACGCGAACAACAGCTACCACGCGCTGGGCCGCATCCTGTCGTTCTATTCACCGGAAGCGCGGCCCACGCTGCTGTCGGACCTGGCCTCGGGCCTGCGTGCCGTGATCTCGCAGCGCCTGCTGCGCAACAACAGCGGTGGCCGTGTGCCGGCCATCGAGGTGCTGCTGAACACCAAGCTGGTGGCCGAGCTGATCGAAAAGGGCGACCTCGGCGGCGTCAAGGACGCGGTCGAAAAGAGCCTGGCCGAAGGCTCGCAGACCTTCGAGCAGGACATCGCGCGCCTCATCAACGAAGGCGTCATCTCGCGCGACGAAGGCCTGGCCAACGCCGATTCGCCGACCAACCTGCTGTGGCGGCTGCAGAACGAGCAGACACCGGTGTCGCGTGTGGCACCGAAGAAGGAAGAGCCAGAGCAGGCCACCTTCACCGACATCACGATCGAAGTGCGGCCCGAAGACGGGCGCAACTCGATCCAGGCCCCGTGGCTGCCCACCCGATGAACGAAACCCTGCGACTCGCCGAGGCGCTGATCGCGCGCCGCTCGGTCACGCCCGAAGACGGCGGCTGCCAGGCCCTGCTGGCCGAGCGCCTGGGCGCGGCCGGCTTCGTCTGCGAACAACTGCTGCACGGCCCCGACGGCTTGCGCGTCAGCAACCTCTGGGCCCTGCGCCGCGGCAGCACGCCGGGCCCGGTGCTGGGCTTCGCCGGCCACACCGACGTGGTACCCACCGGCCCGCTGGAGAAATGGGCCAGCGACCCCTTCGTGCCCAGCCACCGTGACGGCCACCTGCACGGCCGCGGCGCCGCCGACATGAAGACCTCGATCGCGGCCTTTGTCGTCGCTGTCGAGGAGTTTGTCGCCGCGAACCCGGGCCATGCCGGCAGCATCGCGCTGCTGATCACCAGCGACGAAGAAGGCCCCTCGGTCGACGGCACCGCGCGCCTGGTCGACCTGCTGCGCGAACGCGGCCAGGCGCTGGACGCCTGCATCGTCGGTGAGCCGACCTCGGTGCAGCAGCTGGGCGACATGGTCAAGAACGGCCGCCGCGGCACGCTGTCGGGCAAGCTGAAGGTCCACGGCGTGCAAGCCCACATCGCCTACCCGCATCTGGGGAAGAACCCCATCCACAGCCTGGCGCCGGCGCTGGCCGAACTGGTGGCCACACGCTGGGACGCGGGCAATGCCTTTTTCCCGCCCACCGGCTGGCAGGTCAGCAACATCCATGGCGGCACCGGTGCCACCAACATCATCCCCGGCGACGTGGTGATCGACTTCAACTTCCGCTTCAGCACCGAAAGCACACCCGAGTCGCTGAAGACAAGGCTGCAGGCGGTGCTGGACAACCATGGTGTCGAGTACGACCTGGCCTGGACCCTGGGCGGCGAACCCTTTCTGACGACACCGGGCGCGCTGACCGAAGCGCTCAGCGGCGCCATTGCCGCCGAATGCGGCATCACGCCCGAGCTGTCGACCACCGGCGGCACCTCCGACGGCCGCTTCATCGCCAAGGTCTGCCCGCAGGTGGTGGAGTTCGGGCCCATCAACGCGACCATCCACAAGATCGACGAACGTGTGCGGGTGGCCGACATCGAGCCGCTGAAGAACATCTACCGCGGCACACTGGAGCGTTTCCTGCGATGACGGTGATCGAGCTGATCGACACCCTCGCCGCCCGCCTCGACCAGGCGGGCGTCGTTTTTGGGCATGGCACGCACAACGCGTTCGACGAAGCGGCGTGGCTGGTGCTGTGGAAACTCGGCTGCGCGATCGACGACCTCGACGGCGTGGCCGACGAACCCGTCACGCCCGAACAGCAGGCCGCCGCCGAGGCGCTGGTGCAGCAGCGCATCACCACACGCCGGCCCGCGGCCTACCTGACCGGCGAAGCCTGGCTGCAAGGTGTGCCGTTTTTTGTCGACGAACGCGTGATCGTGCCGCGCTCGCTGATCGCCGAGCCGCTGGCCGACGGCACGCTGGACGTCTGGCTGTCCGACCGCACACAGCGTGTGCTCGACCTGTGCACCGGCAACGGCAGCCTCGCGGTGCTGGCGGCGCTGGCCTGGCCCGAGGTGCGGGTCGATGCCAGCGACCTGTCGGCCGACGCGCTGGCCGTGGCGGCAAAAAACGTCGAACGCCACGCGCTGCAGCCGCGCATCACGCTGCACCAGGGCGATGGCCTGGCGGCGACGCAGGGCCGCTACGACCTGATCCTGTGCAACCCGCCCTACGTGAACCGCAGCTCGATGCAGACGCTGCCACCCGAATACCGCGCCGAGCCGGCGCTGGCGCTGGACGGCGGCAGCGATGGCATGGACTTCGTGCGCAAACTCGTACAAGACGCAGCCGCCCGCCTGAACGACCATGGTGTGCTGGTGCTCGAGATCGGCCACGAACGGGCGCATTTCGAAGCCGCCTTCCCCCACCTCGAGGCGATCTGGCTGCCCACCAGCGCCGGCGACGACCAAGTGCTGCTGCTGACCCAAGACATGCTGAGCGACACACGATGATCACGCTGCGCAACATCACGCTGCGCCGCGGCACCAAGGTCGTGCTGCAGGGCGCGAACCTCGTCCTGCAAGCCAACGAAAAAGTCGGCCTGATCGGCCGCAACGGCGCTGGCAAGTCCAGCCTGTTTGCGCTGATGACCGACCGCCTGCATGCCGATGCCGGCGACGTGGAGATTCCGCCACGCTGGCGTGTCGGCGAAGTGGCGCAGCACATGCCCGAAACCGACGACGGTGCCACCGAGTTCGTGCTGCAGGGCGACCTGCCGCTGGTGGCGGCGCATGCCGAACTGGCGGCTGCCGAAGCCGCCGGCGACGGCGAGGCCATGGCCCACGCCCACATGGCGCTGGACGAGGCCGGGGCCTTCGACGCCCGTGCCCGTGCGCAGGCCCTGCTGCTGGGCCTGGGTTTCCGCAACGAGCAGCTCGATGCGCCGGTGAACAGCTTCAGCGGCGGCTGGCGCATGCGGCTGCAGCTGGCACGTGCACTGATGTGCCCGGCCGATCTGTTGCTGCTGGACGAACCGACCAACCACCTGGACCTCGACGCCCTGGTCTGGCTGGAAGCCTGGTTGAAGCGCTTCGACGGGCTGATGATCGTCATCAGCCACGACCGCGAGTTCCTCGACGCGGTAACCAGGGTCACCGTGCACCTCGACGAAGCCACGCTGACACGCTACACCGGCAACTACACGGCCTTCGAAGAGATGCGCGCCGAGCGCCTGAGCCAGGCGTCCGCGGCCTTCAGCAAACAGCAGGACCGCATCGCCCACCTGCAGCGTTTCATCGACCGCTTCAAGGCCAAGGCCAGCAAGGCCAAGCAGGCGCAAAGCCGCGTCAAGGCGCTGGCGCGCATGGAGAAGCTGGCGCCGGTGCTGACGGCCAGCGACTTCGAGTTCGAGTTCCGCGAACCGCAAAGCCTGCCCAACCCGATGCTGGCACTGGACGGCCTGGTCTGCGGCTACGGCAACACCCCCATCGTCAACGGCGTCAACCGCTCGGTGCTGGCCGGCCAGCGCATCGGCATCCTCGGCGCCAACGGCCAGGGCAAGTCGACGCTGGTGAAGACCATCGCCCATGCACTGCCGGCGCTGGGCGGCACGGTCACCGAAGGCAAGGGGCTGACGATCGGCTACTTCGCGCAGCAGGAACTCGACGTGCTGCAGCTCGACGACGGCCCGCTGATGCACATGGTGCGGCTGGCGCGCGACGTCGGCCCGCCGGGGCGCGAGCAGGAACTGCGCGATTTCCTGGGCAAGTTCCGCTTCAGCGGCGAGATGGTGAACCAGGCCGTGGGTTCGCTCTCCGGCGGCGAGAAAGCGCGCCTGGTGCTGGCGATGCTGGTCTGGCAGCGCCCCAACCTGCTGCTGCTGGACGAGCCGACCAACCACCTGGACCTGACCACACGCGAAGCGCTGTCGATCGCGCTGAACGAGTTCGAAGGCACGGTGATGCTGGTCAGCCACGACCGCGCGCTGCTGCGCGAGGTCTGCGACGAGTTCTGGCTCGTCAGCCGCGGCGGCGTCGCGCCCTTCGACGGCGACCTCGACGACTACCAGAAATGGCTGCTCGAGGTGTCGCGCGCCATCGCCAAGGGTCAGGAGCCACCCGCCGCGCCGAAGACCGCGGCGCCGGTGGCTGCTCCGGCAGCAGCACCGCCGCCGCCCGCAACGCCGAAACG
>JBASTF010000571.1:0-3734 GCA_049274755.1 Rubrivivax sp.
GGCCTGGCCCTGGTGGCCGGCCTGCACCCGGCCACGGCGGTGCTGGCCACGGCGCCGGGTGGCATCGCCGAGATGGCGATCACGGCCAAGGTGCTGCAGCTGGGCGTGCCGGTGGTCACCGCCTTCCAGGTGCTGCGCTACGTCGCGGTGCTGACGCTGACGCCGCTGTTGTTCAAGCGCGGGCCCGGGAGCGGAACAACTCCCGCAGGTTGACCTCGCGTGGGCCGGGCAGCAGCTCGATGCCGTCGCCGGCCGCCACCGTGCCGGGTTCGATGACGGCCAGGTAGCTGCCGCAGAAGCCCGACTGCACCATCAGCTTGGCCGCCTGGTTGAAACCCATCGCGGCGTTGAACTTGAAGCAGGGAAAACGCGGTTCGCTGACGGCCAGCACGCAGTTCGGCAGGCGCAGCCGGTCGCCGATCCACAGCCGGTCTTCGAGCAGACCTTGCACCGTGAGGTTCTCGCCGAACAGGCCGGGTGTCGGCGCTTCGTCCCACAAGGCCACCCTGGCCTGGGCGCGCACGGTCTGCCAGAACGCAAAGTGTTCGAACGGGTAGGCGTACACCGCCTTCGAAACACCGCCGTGCACCGAGAGGTCGGCCTGCGCGTCGCCGTCCAGCCCCAGCGGCTGCACGGCCACGGCGCCGACCACCGGCTGCTTGGCGATGGCCGTCAGCACCTGGCCGCCGCCGATCAGCGTCTGGCGCGCCGCAGCGCGGTTCACATGCAGGACTTTCATGGGTTGTCTAGCGGGTTGGCAGGGGCCCCGTGGCAGGCATCACGCTATTCGGAATTTGCATGACCCCATGCGGATGGGCGGTTACGACGCGATTACATTCGCCCGCACAATTGTCACCCCCGGCGTTCGTCAGAGCGGCAACCGTGGCATTGGGCGAGTCTCGCGGCACAGCGGGCCTCGCCCAATCCCGCCTTTGTTGACCTTGATTGGAGCTCCGATGAACCGTCCCGCGATGGAAGGCCTGCGCCTGAACGTACCGGCCTACGTCCAGCATGACCGCCTGGTGGCCTGGGTGGCCGAGATCGCCGCGCTGACCGAAGCCGCCGATGTCCACTGGTGCGACGGTTCGCAGGCCGAATACGAGCGGCTGTGCGAGCAGCTCGTCGCCGCCGGGACGATGAAGAAGCTGAACCCCGAGCTGCGCCCGCGCAGCTTTCTGGCCAGCAGCGACCCCAGCGACGTGGCGCGTGTCGAAGACCGCACCTTCATCTGCAGTGCCACGCAGGAAGAAGCCGGCCCGACGAACAACTGGATGGCGCCGGCCGAGATGCGCGCGCTGCTGCAGACCGGCGACACCGCGCTGTTCCGCGGCGCCATGCAGGGCCGCACGCTGTACGTGGTGCCGTTTTCGATGGGTCCGCTGGGTTCGCACATCAGCCACATCGGCGTCGAGCTGACCGACAGCCCCTACGTTGCCGTCAGCATGCGCACGATGACGCGCATGGGCCGTGCCGTCATCGACCTGCTGGGCCGCGACGGCGACTACGTGCCCTGCGTGCACACCGTCGGCGCGCCGCTGCAGCCGGGCCAGAACGACGTGGCCTGGCCTTGCAACAAGACCAAGTACATCGTGCATTACCCCGAGACGCGCGAAATCTGGAGCTACGGCTCGGGTTACGGCGGCAACGCGCTGCTGGGCAAGAAGTGTTTTGCGCTGCGCATCGCCTCGACGATGGGTCGCGACCAGGGCTGGCTGGCCGAGCACATGCTGATCCTCGGTGTCACCAACCCCGAAGGCCGCAAGTTCCACGTCGCCGCCGCCTTCCCCAGCGCCTGCGGCAAGACCAACTTCTCGATGATGGTGCCGCCGGCCGGCTACAACGGCTGGAAGGTCACGACCATCGGCGACGACATCGCCTGGATCAAGCCCAACGCCGATGGCCGCCTGTACGCCATCAACCCCGAGGCCGGTTATTTCGGCGTCGCGCCAGGCACCAACCACCTGACGAATCCGAACTGCATGGATTCGCTGAAGGCCGACGTGATCTTCACCAACGTCGCGCTCACCGACGACGGCGACGTCTGGTGGGAAGGCATGAGCGACACGCCGCCGGCGCACCTGACCGACTGGCAGGGCAAGGACTGGACGCCGGCCATCGCCAAGGAAACCGGCGCCAAGGCCGCCCACCCGAACGCACGCTTCACCGTCGCCGCGACGAACAACCCGGTGCTCGACGCCGAGTGGGACAACGCTGCCGGCGTGGCGATCGACGCCTTCATCTTCGGCGGCCGCCGCAGCACCACGGTGCCGCTGGTGACGCAGGCCCGCACCTGGGTCGAAGGTGTGTACATGGCCGCGACGATGGGCAGCGAGACCACCGCCGCCGCCGCCGGGCAGCAAGGCATCGTGCGCCGCGACCCGTTTGCGATGCTGCCGTTCGCCGGCTACAACATGGCCGACCACTTCCAGCACTGGCTGAACATCGGCGGCCGGCTGGGCGCGAAGGCGCCGGCGATCTTCTGCGTCAACTGGTTCCGCAAGGGCGCCGACGGCAAGTTCGTCTGGCCGGGTTACGGCGAGAACATGCGGGTGCTGGAGTGGATGCTGGGCCGCGTCGCCGGCACGGCGCAGGGCGAAGACAACGTCTTCGGCACCAGCCCGCGCTACGACGACCTGCGCTGGGACGGCCTGGGCTTCACGCGCGAGCAGTTCGCCAGCGTCATCGGCATCGACAAGGCAGCCTGGCAGCAGGAACTGAAGCTGCACGCCGAGCTGTTCCAGCAGCTCGCGTACCACCTGCCGGCCGAGCTGCCGGCGACGATGGCGCGCATCGAAGCGCGCCTGGGCGCTTAACGGTTCTCGAGCAGGCGCTGGGCGCCGGCACGCAGGTCGGCTGCAAAGCTGGGCTGCGTGGCCGCGTAGGCGTCGGCACGGGCCAGCAGCTCGGCGGCGCCTTCGGGCAGGGTCTGGCGGCCGCTGGGCAGCGGTGCGTGCACGAAGCGCGCAAACAACGTGGAGATCCAGCTTTGGGGCTGGCTGCTGGAGGAAACGACGGTGGTCAGACTGCTCATGGTGACGACTCCGCGGGTCGATTGCTGCAGCGCAGTATAGGGTTAACCCTTTGATCCTGCCGGCGCAACGGCTGGTTTTGCAGCGCCTGGTCCACAGAAAGGCTGGCAGCGTGCAATCCGAACGCTGGCTCTAGAATGTGAGTGCATGCTCCAGTCACCGTTGATTGCTGCTTTCGAGCGCCAGGTGGGCTGGTGCCGGCAACCGTCGCCGTTCACCGCGCAGCTGCTGGAACGCAGCCGGCTGTGGCTGCTGGCCGATGCCCAAGCGCACGACCAGCTCGCCGGCGTCGCGGCCGATCCACTGGCCGCCGCCACTGCCTTGCGCTGGGCCGGTGGCCTGCACCACCTGGCCTTGCGCGGCCTGCAGCCCTGGGTGGACTTGTGGCCACCGGCGGCCGGCGCCAGCGACGCCGCGCTCGACGCCGCCATCCGGCTGGCCTGGCAGACCCAGCGACCGGCCTTGCAGGCGGCCCTGGCCAACGCACCGCAGACCAACGAAGTGCAGCGCAGCGCGGCCTTGCTGCCGGGGCTGCTGCATGTGGCGGCGCGCACCGGCCTGCCCCTGGCGCTGAACGAAATCGGCGCCAGCGCCGGACTGAACCTGTGGCCGGACCGCCGCCGCTACGACTACGGTGGCTGGGCCTGGGGCGCCGCCGACGCCGCACTGGCCCTGGCCTGCGAGTGGCGCGGCACCGTGCCGGCC
>JBASTF010000572.1:0-1754 GCA_049274755.1 Rubrivivax sp.
CCACCTGGGCCAGCGCCTGGGCCGGCGCGGTGCCGCCCAGCACGTTGCGCGCATTCAGCGAACCCCGCAGCGTCAGCACCTCGAACACGTCGGGCGTGATCGCCGCGTTGAAGCCCTGCAGCGTGGCCAGCGGCAGCTGGGCCAGGTCCACACCCTGCTGCAGCGCCACCTTCACCGCATGGGCCACGACCTCGTGCGCGTCGCGGAAGGCCAGGCCCTTTTTCACCAGGTAGTCGGCCAGGTCGGTGGCGGTGGCGTAGCCGCGCAGCGCGGCACGCTCCATGGCCTCGGCCTTGACGACGATGCCGCCGGCCATCTCGGCCATGATGCGCAGCGTGTCGCGCACCGTGTCGACGGTGTCGAACAGCGGTTCCTTGTCTTCCTGGTTGTCCTTGTTGTAGGTCAGCGGCTGGCCCTTCATCAGCGTGATCAGCCCCATCAGGTGGCCGACGACACGCCCGCTCTTGCCGCGTGCCAGTTCGGCGACGTCGGGGTTGCGCTTCTGCGGCATGATGGAACTGCCGGTGCAGTAGCGGTCGGCCAGGTCGATGAAGCCGAAGTTCTGGCTCATCCACAGCACGATCTCTTCGGCCAGCCGCGACACGTGCACCATGCAGATGGCGGCGAAGGACGTGAACTCGAGCGCGAAGTCGCGGTCGCTGACGGCGTCCAGGCTGTTCTGGCAGACGGCGTCGAAGCCCAGGGTCCTGGCGACCCGTTCGCGGTCCAGCGGATAGCTGGTGCCGGCCAGCGCGGCGGCACCCAGCGGCAGCACGTTGACACGTTTGCGCACGTCGGCCAGGCGCTCGGCGTCGCGCGCGAACATCTCCACATAGGCCAGCAGGTGGTGGGCGAAGCTGACCGGCTGCGCCACCTGCATGTGCGTGAAGCCGGGCATCACGGTCTCGGTGTGCCGGGCCGCCAGTTCGACCAGGGCACGCTGCATCTCCGCCAGCAGCGGCTGCAGGCGGTCGATCTCGCCACGCAGCCACAGCCGCACGTCGGTGGCCACCTGGTCGTTGCGGCTGCGGCCGGTGTGCAGGCGCTTGCCGGCGTCGCCGACCAGCTGGGTCAGCCGCGCCTCGACGTTCAGGTGCACGTCTTCGAGCTCCAGCTTCCATGCGAAGCGGCCGGACTCGATCTCCTCGACGATCTGTGCCATGCCGCGGCGGATGTCGGCCAGGTCTTGTTCGCCGATGATCTGCTGCGCCGCCAGCATCTCGGCGTGGGCCAGGCTGCCATCGATGTCGGCACGCCACAGGCGCTGGTCGAAGCCGACGCTGGCGGTGTAGCGCTGCACGAGCTCGCTCATCGGTTCGCTGAACAGGGCCGACCAGGCCTGGGCCTTGTTGGCGAGCGGGTTGGAAGAGGGCTGGGACGACATGCGCAAAGTGGGAAGCGGCGGGGAGTCCGTATTATCCGGCCGCGATGTCAGCCCCCGACCGCGACGATTTCCCGCCCACCGTCTCGCGCCCGGCCAGCCTGTGGCCGGAGAGTGAACAGCGTGGCACGCGCAGCACGACGTTTGCGACCACACGCTTCGACCCCATCGCCGAAGAACGGGCACGCAGCGAAGCGCAGGCGGCCGCGGCCTTCGATGTCTGCCACCCGGCGCTGGCCTTGCGCGCCGTGCTGCTGGTGCAGCTGGTGCTGGCCGTGGCGGCACTGGCCCAGGCCGCGAACCTGGCCGACTGGGGCCAGCGCCAGGCCGCACACGCATTCGCCGGCGCCAGCGGCACGCTGCTGTGGCTGGT
>JBASTF010000573.1:0-3686 GCA_049274755.1 Rubrivivax sp.
GCCTCGCCGCCGCCGGGCGCAAAACCTGGCTCGCGCTGGCGCCAGCGGCGGGCGTCCTCGGGCCAGCGCTGCTCGATCTCGCGGAAGGTCGCGCCTTCGAAAGCGCCGAAGTGGCGTTCACGCAAGCCCGCGTCATGCACCACCTGCAAACCGGCGGCAGCAGCCAGCGCCGCCGCGGTGTCCGCGGCGCGCTGCAGATCGCTGCTGTAGACGGCCGACAAACCTTCGTCGGCCAGCGCCGCGGCCATGCGCGCCGCCTGCCAGCGGCCGGTGTCGTTCAGCGGGATGTCGGTGTGGCCCTGGATGCGCAGTTCGGCATTCCACGCCGTCTCGCCGTGGCGGATGACGACGAGCCGCGTCGTTTCCGGCATCACGGAATCAGACACCCCAGACCACGGGCTGCTGCTCGGCCAGGGCCCGCTTCAGCATCTCCACCATCGGCCAGACACGCTGGCGCAGGCTGATGCTGCGGCCCGGTGTTTCGTCGTCGTCGCCATTCGGCGTTTCGTCGGCCGCCACCGCGGCTTCCAGCGCGGCCAGCGCCGCCGGCATGGCCGCCACCTCGATGATGCCTCGCGCCGCCGGCTCGCGGCCCAGCAGCCGCAGCAGCTGGTCGCCCTGCGGCTGCAGCATCACCAGGTCGCCGGTGGCCTTGCTCTTGAACTTGTAGATCACGCGCGCAGCATAGCGCGCGGAGGCGGCCGTTCAGCGCACCAGGCGGATGTGGGGCTGCTGCAGCGGCGGCAGGCGCGGCGGCGGCAGGTGTTTCTCGAAGCT
This sequence comes from Rubrivivax sp., assembly GCA_049274755.1. GTDB lineage: Bacteria > Pseudomonadota > Gammaproteobacteria > Burkholderiales > Burkholderiaceae_C > Rubrivivax. The sequence continues at coordinate 778 of JBASTF010000573.1, forward strand.
GAGCGCGTCCAGCGCCGGGGCGTAGAGAAAGCCCTGGAACTCGGCGCAGCCGGCCGCCTGCAGGAACTGGCGCTGCGTCTCGGTTTCCACGCCTTCGGCGATGACCTGCATGCCCAGCGCACGTGCCATCTGCAGGATGGCGCTGACGATGCCGACGTCGCTGTCGTCGTCGGGCAGGCCCTTGATGAAGCTGCGGTCGATCTTCAGCTTGCCGATGGGGAAACGCTTCAGGTAGGCCAGGCTGGAGTAGCCGGTGCCGAAGTCGTCGATGGCCAGCTGCACACCCAGCCGCGCCAGCGCATGCAGGCGCTGCAGCGCCTCGTCGGCGTCGCGCACGAGGATGGACTCGGTGAGCTCCAGTTCCAGCAGCCGCGGCGGCAGGCCGCTGACGGCCAGCACGCTGGCCACGCGGTCGACGAACTGGGCCTGCTGGAACTGCAGCGCCGAGACGTTGATCGCGATCGGCACCTCGCGCCCGCTTTCGTGCCACAGCGCGGCCTGGCGCACGGCCTGGCTCAGCACCCAGTCGCCGATGGCGACGATGAAGCCGCTGTCTTCGGCCACCGGGATGAAACGTGCCGGGCTGACCTCGCCGAGCTCGGGGTCGCGCCAGCGGATCAGCGCCTCGGCGCCGATCAAGGCGCCGTCGGACAAGCGGATCTGCGGCTGGTAGTGCAGCCGGAAACGCCCGCTCACCAGGGCCTGGCGCATCGCGTGGTCCAGGTGCATGTGCGAGCGCAGGTCGACTTCGGTGCGGCTGTGGTGGAAGCGGTAGTTGGCGCGGCCGCCGACCTTGACGGCACGCATCGCCGCCTCGGCATGGCGCACCAGGTCGTCGATGTTCTGGCCATGCTGCGGGCACAGCGCCACGCCGATGCTGCAGGTCAGCGTGAACTGCGCGCCGTCGATGCTGCAGGGCTGGGCGACGACGTTCAGCACCCGCCGCGCGGTGGCTTCGGCGGCGCCGGCGTCGGCGTCGTGCACCAGCACGGCGAACTGGTCGCCGCCGACACGTGCCAGCACGTCGTGCGAACGCATGCAGCCCTGGATGCGCTGCGCCACGTCCAGCAGCACACGGTCGCCGACATCGTGGCCCAGGCTGTCGTTGATCTGGCGGAAGCGGTCCAGGTCGACCATCAGCAGCGCAAAGGTCTGGCCGTCGCGGCGCGAGCGCGACGCCGCAGCCGTCACCTTGTCGGCCAGCTGGCGGCGGTTCGGCAGGCCGGTCAGCGTGTCGGTGACCGACAAGGCCTCGATGCGCTCTTCGGCGGCGATGCGCTCGGTGAGGTCGCGGAACGAATACACCCGGCCGCTGGGCCGGCCGCGGCTCCACAGCGGGCGTGTCACACGCTCCAGCACCTGGCCCGAGTGCAGGCCCAGCTGTTCCGTCGTCGACAGCAGCGTCGCCGCCTGCACGGCCTGCAGCCGGCGTTCGTAGCCCTCGGGGTCGGCAACGCTGCGCTGCATCCAGTCCTGCACGGCGGCGTCGTTGCGCTGTTCCAGCAAGTCGTCGGGCACGCCCCAGATCTGCGCGAAGCGGCGGTTGAAGGCGCGCACGCGACCGGCCAGGTCGGTGACGAGGATGCCGTCGGCGGTGGACTCCAGCGTCGCCTGCAGCTCCGCGACGAGTTCCTCGCGCTGGTCTTCGGCGGCCTGCTGTGCGCTGCGGTCCAGCAGCGTGACGACGCAGTGTGTTGCCGGCTGGGCCAGCGGTGCCATCGGTGCGATCGCACGTTCGACGAACACGGTGCGGCCGTCGGGCGTGACGACCACGGTGTCGGACTGCAGGCGGCCGGCGCGGCCGATCGCCGCATCGTCCCACCAGGCCATGTCCTCGGGCGTGTGCACCAGCAGGTCGGCGCGCTGGCCCAGCAGGTCTTCGCGCGTGCGGCCCAGCAGCAGCAGCGCCGCACGGTTGACGGCGACGAGACGGCGTGTGGCCAGTTCGGCCACCCAGGTGGCCTGCGGCAGGCCCTCGATGAGCGTGGACCAGGCAGGGTCGGCAGTGGCGCTGTCCGGCGTCAAGCAAAGACCTCGTTTTTCGCCTGGCGCAGTTCCACCGGCGCCGGCTCGAAGAAATAGGCCACACGCGGCCGCGGCGACAACACTTCCAGCGCGTCGCGCGGCAGCTTGGCCGGCGCCAGGCTGCGGCGGATGCCGAGGTCGGGTGTGGTTTCCAGGTTCAGGAACAGCGCTTCGCCGCCACCTTGTTTGGGGTCGTGCACCAGCACACGCGGCTTCAGCGGCCGCGAGGAGTTGACGCTGGTGACCATCGCATAGCGGTCGTCGGTGAGCTGCACCACCGAGCCGGCGGGATAGACGCCCATCATGCGGATGAAGGCGTTCAGCACCGTTGCGTCGAACTTGCTGCGCGCCTGCGCAAACAGCAGCGACAAGGCTTCGTGCGGCGTCATCGCCCGCGTCAGCTGGGCCGGGTTGCACAGCCCGTCGTAGCGGTTCACCAGCGAGACGATGCGCGAGGCGGTGGACAGCCGGTCGCCGCCCAGCTTCAGCGGGAAGCCGCTGCCATCGGCATGTTCGTGGTGCTGCGCCAGCACCAGCAGCGCGCCGGGCGCCAGGCCCATGCGCCGGCCCTGCGCAACCCCGGTGGCGACATGGTCGCGGTAGGCATTGAGCTCGGCGCTGGTGAAGGCTTCGTCCAGGTGGCGCAGGCGGTCGGGGACCTCGATCTTGCCGACATCGTGCATCAGCGCGCCGACACCCAGGTCGCTCATCTCGTCGCGGCTCATGCCGAAGCCGCGGCCCATCAGCAGCGCGATGACGGCGACGTTCAGCGCATGGGCCGTGGCGCGGTCGCCGGCGCCGTTGCTCAGCAGGCGGATGCACATCTCGCCGTCGACCAGCATCTTGTCCAGCAGCGCGCCGGTCAGCGCCTCGGTCTGCTCGCG
>JBASTF010000574.1:0-6637 GCA_049274755.1 Rubrivivax sp.
ACGCGGCCCAGCGGCGCGTCAGACGTCAGCCGTGCCCAGGCCGCGGCCGCGGTGCGGTCGAAATAGGTTTCGATGCGCCCGCGCTGTTCCCGATAGCTGAAGCCGGCCATCAATCGAACCCCAGCAGGTCGAAGATCTCGCGGTCCTTCAACGCGGTGGCCACCAGCGGGTCCGTGCCCGCCCACAGCGACGCCGCCAGCCGCAGGTACTCGCCCTGCACCGCTTCCAGTTCCGGCGACGGCTCCATCTCGAACAGTGTCGACTTCTTGAGCCGGCTGCGGCGGATGACGTCGAGGTCCGGAAAACGCGCCATCGTCTTCAGGCCGACGCGGCCGTTGAACTTGTCGATCTGGTCGGTGCCGGCGCTGCGGTTGGCAATCACCCCGCCCAGCCGCACGGCGTAGTTCTTGGACTTCGCGCCGATCGCCTGCACGATGCGGTTCATCGCGAAGATCGAGTCGAAGTCGTTGGCGGCGACGATCAGCGCCCGTTCGGCATGCTGCAGCGGCGCCGCGAAACCACCGCAGACCACGTCGCCCAGCACGTCGAAGATCACCACGTCGGTGTCTTCGAGCAGGTGGTGCTCCTTCAGCAGCTTGACCGTCTGGCCGACGACGTAGCCGCCGCAGCCGGTGCCCGCCGGCGGGCCGCCGGCTTCGACACACATCACGCCGTTGTAGCCCTGCCAGACGAAGTCTTCGACACGCAGTTCCTCGGTGTGGAAGTCGACAGCTTCGAGCACGTCGATGACGGTCGGCATCAGCTTCTTCGTCAGCGTGAAGGTCGAGTCGTGTTTCGGGTCGCAGCCGATCTGCAGCACCCGTTTTCCGAGTTTGCTGAAGGCGACCGACAGGTTCGAGCTCGTCGTGCTCTTGCCGATGCCGCCCTTGCCGTAGACCGCGAAGACCTTGGCGTTGCCGATCTTCACGGTCGGGTCCAGCTGCACCTGCACGCTGCCTTCGCCGTCGCTGCGCCGCGCCGTCTTCACGGTGGGGAACGGGAGCCTTGTCGTTTCGATCGTCGTCATGCCGCTGCCTTCTCGGTGAACACGCCTTCGAGCCGGTCTTCCAGCTCTTCGCCGGCGCGGCGCAACGCGTCGAGCACGTTCGCATCGGGTGACCAGTAGTGCCGCTCGTGCGCTTCGAGCAGCCGGTTCGCCACCCGCGCCGAAGCGCTCGGGTTCAGCGCGGCGAGCCGCTCGCGCATCACCGGGTCGAGCACGAAGGTCTCGCCGATCTGCTGGTAGACCCAGGGCTGCACCTGGCCGGTGGTGGCCGACCAGCCGAGCGTGTTGGTCACATGCTGTTCGATCTGGCGCACACCTTCGTAGCCGTGGTCGAGCAGGCCCTCGTACCACTTCGGGTTCAGCATGCGGGTGCGGGTTTCGAGCGCGACCTGCTCGGTCAGCGTGCGCACGGTGCCGGAGCCGATGGCGCCGCGGGTCTGGTCGCCGATGTAGACCGGCGCCGACGCACCTTTCTTCGCGCGCGCGATCGCGCGGCTGATGCCGCCCAGCGTGTCGAAGTAGGTGTCGACGGTGGTCACGCCGAGTTCGACCGAGTCGAGGTTCTGGTACGCCAGCTGCACGTCGGCCAGCACATGCGTCAGCAACTGCGGCTGTTTCAGCGCACGCCCGGCGCGGCCGTAGGCGAAGCCCTTGCGCCGCGTGTAGGTCTCGGCCAGTTCGTCGCCGTCGTCCCAGCGGCTGCTGTCGACCAGGCTGTTGACGTTGGCGCCGTAAGCGCCTTCGGCGTTGCCGAAGACCCGCAGCGCGGCGGTTTCCAGGTCGCCGCCGTGTTCGGCCTGGAAGGCCAGCGCGTGTTTGCGGATGAAGTTGCTGTCGACCGGCTCGTCGGCGCTGGCCGCCAGGAACGCCGCTTCGGCCAGCAGCCTGATCTGCAGCGGCAGCAGGTCGCGGAAGATGCCCGACAGCGTGACGACAACGTCGATGCGCGGCCGGCCGAGCTGCGTCAGCGGCAGCAGTTCGGCACCGGCCAGCCGGCCGTAGCTGTCGAAGCGCGGCTTGGCGCCGATCAGTGCCAGCACCTGCGCGATCGCGCTGCCTTCGGTCTTCAGGTTGTCGGTGCCCCAGAGCACGATCGCGATCGACTCGGGCAGCGTGTGGCCGTCGGCGCCGTGGCGCGCCAGCAGGCGTTCGGCCTGGCGTTCACCGTCTTTCACCGCGTAGGCGCTCGGGATGCGGAACGGATCGAAGCCGTGCAGGTTGCGGCCGGTCGGCAGCACGGCCGGTGTGCGCAGCAGGTCGCCACCGGGCGCGGGGCGGATGAAACGGCCGTCGAGTGCGCGCAGCAGGCCGTCGATCTCGTGGTCTGCGGCGAGCAGCTGTTCGATGGTGGCCAGCGGGGTGTCGGCGTCGCCGGCTTCGGCCAGTGCCTTGCGCAGGTCGGCACGTTGCGCCGCGCTCGGCGGCCGGCCGACAACATGCAGGCCATGCGGGATCAGCGTCGTCTCGAGTTCGAGCACGGCGTCGTGGACGGCGTCGACACCGTGCGCTGCGAGTTCGAGTGCAGCCGCCTGTTCGAGGATCATGGCCGCCAGCTCGCCGGCTTCGACCGTGGCTTCGGGCGGCAGTGCGCGCCGGCGGTCGATCAGCGCCTTCAGGTCGGCCAGGCTTTTGTAGACACCGGCTTCGGTGACCGGCGGCGTCAGGTAGCTCACCAGCGTGGCGCCGGCGCGGCGCTTGGCCAGCGTGCCTTCCGACGGGTTGTTCGACGCGTAGAGATAGACATGCGGCAGGTCGCCGATCAGCCGTTCCGGCCAGCAGTTACCCGACAGGCCGGCCTGTTTGCCGGGCATGAATTCGAGTGCGCCGTGGGTGCCGAAGTGCAGCAGCGCGTGCGCGCCGAAGTCTTCGCGCAGCCAGCGGTAGAAGGCCGAGAAGGCGTGCGTCGGCGCGAAGCCCTTCTCGAACAGCAGCCGCATCGGGTCGCCTTCCCAGCCGAAGCCGGGCTGGATGCCGACGAAGACGTTGCCGAAACGTTCGCCGAGCACAAACACCGAACGCCCGTCGCTCTGCTGCCGGCCCGGCGCCGGGCCCCATTGGGCCTCGATCTCGCGCAGGTGCGGTTCGCGGCGCACGATGTCGTCGGCACCGATGCGGGTGTGCACGTTGGCCGGCGCACCGTAGCGCGCCGCATTGCCTTCGACGACGCGGCGGCGCAGCGTGTCGGCATCGGCCGGCAGGTCGACGGCATAACCCGCGGCCTGCATCGCCTGCAGCGTGTTGAACAGCGATTCGAAGACCGACAGGAAGGCCGCGGTGCCGATGTTGCCGGCGTTGGGCGGGAAGTTGAAGACGACGACGGCGACGCGACGCTGCGCACGCTGCGAACGCCGCAGTTCGACCCGCTTCAGCACCCGCGCCGCCAGCGCTTCGGCGCGTTCCGGGCAGCGACGCATGTCGTGGCCGTCGCGGCCACCGAAGACAACGGCGCCAGTGGCACCGTCGAGCTCGGGGATGGCGACCATCATCGTCGCCTCCACCGGCAGCAGGCCCCGCTCCGAAGCCTGCCAGTCGGCCAGCGACTGGAACTCGACCGGCAGCGCGGCGATGTAGGGCACGTCGAGCCGGGCGAGCAGGTCTTCGGCGGCACGCGCGTCGTTGTAGGCCGGGCCGCCGACCAGCGAGAAGCCGGTCAAGGACACCAGCGCGTCGATCAGCGGCCGGCCTTCGGCGTCGAAGCAGAAACGTTCGATCGCCGGCCGCGCGTCGAGCCCGGTGGCAAACACCGGTCGCACCGCGAGGCCGCGTGCTTCCAAGGCTTCGATCACGCCGTCGTAGTGGTCGGTGTTGCCGGCCAGCAGGTACGAACGCATCAGGATCAGCCCGACCGTGCCACGCACGATGCCGGCCGGCTGCGGCAAGGCACTGGCCTGCGCCGCCAGCGCCGGCTGCATGCGCGGGTGGTAGACACCGACTTCCGGGTACTCGACCGGCGGCGCCACCGGAGCCCGGCCGCGCAACGCGGCGCGCGGGCCGGCAGCGTAGCGGTCGACGAGCAGGTGCACGAGCGCACCGACGTTGGCTTCCGAGCCCGCCAGCCAGTACCGCAGCACCAGGAAGTAGGCGCGCAGGTCCTGCGCGGTGCCGGGCACGAAACGCAGCAGCTTGGGCAACCGGCGCAGCATGGTCATCTGCTGCGCGCCGGCGCTCGCCTTCACGCCTTGTTCGTCGGGCCGCGCCGCGGCCTTGCCGCGCAGCCGCTTCAGCCACGAGATCAACGAACCGCCGCTGCCGTCCATGCTGAAGCGGCCCATGCGGGTGAGCTTCATCACCTCGGCCGCGCTCATCGCGCAGACCATCGCGTCGCAGCCGTCGCGCCGCGCCTGCAGCGCGGGCAGCACCGGCAGGAAGTGCTCTTCCATGAACAGCATCGTGACGACGACAACATGGGCGGCGGCGATGTCGGTGCGGCAGCGCTCGAGCATGGTGCCATCGCCGGCCCACTCGCTGGCCGCGTGCACGTCGAGCCGCAAGCCAGGCAGCTGGCGCGCCAGCGTGCGCTGGGCGCGGGCCGCGGCACTGGCAAGATGGCTGTCCATCGTGACGAGCACGACACGCGTCTCGGCGGCGCTGGCCTCAGCGGCTGAAGTGCGCTTTGGCGTCATACAGCGTCTCGACGGTGATCAGCGCCAGCGCACGTTCAGTGGCGAAGCGTTCGGTGTTGCGGCGCGCCCTGGCACGCACGAAGAATGGCACCTTGTGCAGCTCGCGTTCGGCTTCCGGCGACCAGGCAGTGCTCGGCGTGTCGGTCGGCACTTCGATGGGCGCTGCCGCCGGCGCGGTGGCCGCACGGCCCAGGTGCGACGGCGCGGCGTCTTCGTGGAACTCGAAGTCACCGCGGAACATGCCGAGCAGGTGTTCTTCCAGGCCCATCATCAACGGCTGCACCCAGGTGTCGAAGAGCACGTTCGCGCCCTCGAAACCCATCTGCGGCGAATGGCGCGCCGGGAAGTCCTGCACATGCACCGGCGCCGAGATCACCGCACAGGGCAGGCCCAGGCGCTTGGCGATGTGGCGCTCCATCTGCGTGCCCAGCACCAGGTCGGGCTGCAGCTCGGCGATCGTCGCCTCGACCTCGAGATAGTCGTCGGTGATCAGCGGCTCGACGCCGTACAGCGCTGCCGCGGCACGCAGTTCGCGTGCGAACTCGCGGCTGTAAGTGCCGAGGCCGCAGACCGTGAAGCCGATCTCGTGGGCGGCGACGCGTGCGGCGGCGATGGCGTGTGTCGCGTCGCCGAACACGAAGACGCGTTTGCCGGTGAGGTAGGTCGAATCGACCGAACGTGCGTACCAGGTCGCACGTGTGTCGCCGATGTCCGGCGGCACCTCGATGCCGGCGATCTGCGCCACTTCGGCGATGAACTCGCGTGTGGCCTGTGCGCCGATCGGCACCGTCTTCGTCGCCGGCTGGCCGAACTGCCGCGTCAGCCAGCTTGCGGCCTGCGCCGCGGTCTCGGGGTAGAGAACGACGTTGAAGTCGGCGTCGGGCAGCCGCGCCAGGTCGGCCGGTGTCGCGTCGAGCGGCGCGACGACGTTGATGCCGATGCCGAGCCGGGACAGCAGCCCACGAAGCTCCAGCACATCGTCGCGGTGGCGGAAGCCGAGCGCCGTCGGGCCGAGCAGGTTGCACGAAGGCCGTGCCTGCGGCGTTCGCGCTTCGGGTGCGCGCGCCAGGCGCCGCACCAGTTGGTAGAAGGTCTCGGCCGCGCCCCAGTTCTCCTTCTTCTGGTAGGCCGGCAGTTCGAGCGGGATCACCGGGATCGGCAGATCGAGCGCCTGCGCCAGGCCACCCGGGTCGTCCTGGATCAGCTCGGCGGTGCACGACGCACCGACGATCATCGCCTGCGGCGTGAAGCGCTCGTGGGCCTCGCGCACAGCATCCTGGAACAGCTGTGCGGTGTCGCTGCCGAGGTCACGCGCCTGGAACGTGGTGTAGGTGACGGGCGGGCGCCGGTCGCGCCGTTCGATCATCGTGAACAGCAGGTCGGCGTAGGTGTCGCCCTGTGGCGCGTGCAGCACGTAGTGCAGGCCGCGCATGGCGGTCGCGATGCGCAGCGCGCCGACGTGCGGCGGGCCTTCGTAGGTCCAGAGCGTGAGCTGCATGTCAGCGCCGCCCGGCCGCCCGAAGGCGCTGAAGCGCCCCCTTGGGGGGCAGCGAACGAAGTGAGCGTGGGGGCTTCATCTCAGGCAGCCAGCAACGCGCGGCGATGCACCGGGCGCGCGAACAGGCCGGCCAGATCGGCCGCCTGCTCGTAGCCCTGGATCGGCGTGAAGACGAGTTCGATCGCCCACTTCGTCGTGAAGCCTTCGGCTTCGAGCGGGTTCGCCAGGCCCAGCCCGCAGACGACGATGTCGGGCCGCGCCGCACGGCAGCGGTCGAGTTGGTGTTCGACATGCTGGCCTTCGGACAGCGCCGTGCCGGCCGGCAGCAGCGCCAGCTCTTCGGCCAGGTGCGTGCGGTGCAGGTAGGGCGTGCCGACTTCGACCGGCACCAGCCCGAGTTCACGCGCAAGAAAACGCGCCAGCGGCACTTCGAGCTGCGAATCCGGGAAAAAGAAGATGCGGCGGCCGGCCAGCCGTTCGCGGTGCGGCGCGAGCGCGTTGCGCGCACGC
>JBASTF010000575.1:0-10275 GCA_049274755.1 Rubrivivax sp.
CCCACCAGCAGCGCCGTCACCAGAACGGCGGCGACGGTCAGCAGCTGCTGCGTCAGCCGCGCCGCTTCGCCCAGCGTCGCCGAGAACTGCGCCTCCAGCGGCGTCAGCCGGGCGTCGATGCTGCGCACCTGCTCGCGCCAGGGCTGCAGCGCCTGGCTGTCGGCGCCGGCCAGCACGGCGGCGTGCAGCTGGGCGGCAGCGGCGTTCAGCGCGTCGATCTCGGCGTCGCCGGCGGTCCAGAACGCGATGGCGCGGGCCATGAAGGGCACGCCGCGGAACCAGCGGTACAGCCGCACCATGCCGGCGATGTCGTCGGCATGGTTGGCGCCGGCAAGAAAGCCGGCGCGCACGACCTCGAGGTCCGGTTCCGGCTTGTCGAGTTCCTCGCGCGCGCGCCGGTCGCCCAGCGGTATCTGGATCGCCGCGTGGTAGGCGTCCCAGTCCTGCGGTGCACGGGTTTCTGCATAACGCAGCAGATGATGGGTGGCCGTCTTCTGCGCGCGGCTCCACTGGCTTTCGCCGCCGACATAGGCCCGCGCCGCCGACAGCAGCATGATGCAGACGACGGCAAACGTGGCCAGCAGCACTGCCAGCAGGGCCAGCGGCCAGATGAACGACGGCGCAGGGCGGGCGGCGGGCGCAGGAGGGACGGCAGACACAACGGGCTCGGAGAGGGGCACGCGAAGTGTGCCCCGGCACCGGCCTGCAGTATCGTCCGAGCAACGCCTCCTGTGGGGGGCTTCTTGCCCGATTGCCACCATGCTGCTCAGCGAAGACCACCGTGCCGTGCAGGACGCCGTGCGCGCCTATGTGCAGGACAACATCGCACCGCAGGCCGCCGCCTGGGACAAGAGCCACCACTTCCCGGCCGCCGAGCTGCAGGGTCTGGCGGCGCTCGGCTGTTACGGCGTGGCCGTGCCGGCGGAATGGGACGGCGCCGGGCTGGACTACCTGGCGCTGGCCCTCATCCTCGAAGAGGTGGCGGCCGGCGACGGTGCCAGCAGCACCGTCGTCAGTGTCAACAACTGCCCGGTGTGCTCCATCCTGATGGCCTTCGCCAGCGCCGCGCAGAAAGAACGGTTCCTGAAGCCGCTGGCGCGTGGTGAACTGCTGGGGGCTTTCTGCCTGACCGAGCCGCATGTGGGCTCGGAAGCCGGCGGGCTGAAGACGACGGCCGTGCGGGATGGCGACAGCTATGTGCTGAACGGCGTCAAGCAGTTCATCACCAGCGGCAAAAACGGCGATGTCGCCATCGTGATGGCCGTCACCGACAAGGCGGCCGGCAAGAAGGGCATCAGCGCCTTCGTCGTGCCGACCGAAACACCGGGCTACGTGGTGGCGCGGCTGGAGGACAAGCTCGGCCAGCATGCCAGCGACACGGCGCAGATCCGCTTCGAGAACTGCCGCGTGCCGGCCGAGAACCTGCTGGGCGACGAAGGCCAGGGGCTGAAGATCGCGCTGTCGGGGCTGGAAGGCGGGCGCATCGGCATCGCCAGCCAGGCCGTGGGCATGGCGCGTGCAGCCTTCGATGCGGCGCTGGCCTACAGCAAGGACCGCACGAGCTTCGGCCAGCCCATCTTCCAGCACCAGGCCGTGCAGTTCAAGCTGGCCGAGATGGCGACGCAGATCGAGGTGGCGCGCCAGATGATCTGGCATGCCGCGTCGCTGAAGGACGCCGGCCAGCCCTGTCTGAAGGAAGCGGCGATGGCCAAGCTGTTCGCCAGCGAGATGGCCGAGAAGGTCTGCAGCGACGCCATCCAGGTGCATGGCGGCTACGGCTATGTCAGTGACTTCCCGGTCGAGCGCATCTACCGCGACGTGCGTGTGACGCAGATCTACGAAGGCACCTCGGAAGTGCAGAAGATCCTCATCGGCCGCGCGCTGGCCTGACGAGACTGACGAGAGCGAGAGCGCACGATGGCCACACGCGCCGGTTCGGCACCGACCATCACCGACGTCGCCGAGCAGTCCGGCGTGTCGATCAAGACCGTCTCGCGGGTGCTGAACCGCGAGGCCAACGTGCTGCCGGAAACGCGTGAGCTGGTGCTCGAGGTCGTGCGCCGGCTGAACTACCGGCCCAAGCAGTCGGCGCGCAGCCTGGCCGGCGGCCGCAGCTTCCTCATCGGGCTGCTGTACTACGACCCCAGCGCGGCCTTCGTCGGTGGTGTGCAGCGTGGCGCCACGCTGGCCTGCCGCGATGCCGGCTACCACCTGGTGGTCGAATCGCTGGGCACAGGCGCGCCCGACATCGACGAGCAGGTCGACCGCATGCTGGCGGCGCTGCGCCCCGACGGCATGATCCTGACGCCGCCGCTGTGCGACGACCCCAGGGTGCTGGCCACCGTCAATGCCGCGCGCACGCCCTGTGTGCTGATCTCGCCCGGCAACACGCAGCCGGCGATGGCCCGTGTGCTGATGGACGACGTGCGTGCCGCCGAGGAACTGGGCAACCTGCTCGTCAGCCTGGGCCACGAACGCATCGGCTTCATCGAAGGTGCGCCCGACCAGGCGGCTGCCGCCTGGCGCCGCCGCGGCTTCGAGCAGGCCTTGCGTGCCCATGGCCTGGCGCTGGACCCGGCCCTGGTGCTGCGCGGCGACTTCACGTTCCCGTCGGGCGAGGCCGCGGCCCATGCGCTGCTCAGCCAGCGCCAGCCGCCGACGGCGGTGTTCGCCAGCAACGACGACATGGCGCTGGGTGTGCTGGCCGCGGCGCAGCGCCTGGGCATCCAGGTGCCGCAGGATCTGTCCATCGTCGGCTTCGACGATTCACCGGCCGCCAGCCTGGTGTGGCCGGCGCTGACCACGGTGCGCCAGCCGGTTGGTGCGATGGCGGCGGCGGCGGTGCAGATGCTGATCGACGGCAAGGTGCCGGTGCCCGGTGCCGACGGCCAGATCAGCGACGCGCCGGTGCGGGTGCTGCCGCACGAACTGGTGGTGCGCGCCTCCACGCGGGCGCTGAAGCGCCCGGGCATGTAGCGAAACTACGGGTTAGCACTGGTTTGACGCGCAATGACAGCGTTGTCAAACTACAAACCCAGAAAAGACAACGCTGTCATTGCGATGATCGCACCGGGCAGCGCCGCCACCGCCCCCGCAGACAACGAAGGAGACAACGGTGATCACAGCCCCCATTCCGTTCCGGCGGCGCCCGCTTGCCGCGATGGTCCAGCTGGCCCTGGTGTCGGCCAGCGGCGCCGCCTGGGCGCAGGCGCAGCCCGCCGAAGAGAACCGCATCGTCATCACGGCGACCAAGCGCCAGACGGCGGTGCAGGACACGCCGCTGGCCGTGTCGGCGTTTTCGATGCGCGATCTCGACAAGGCCCAGGTCAAGGACCTGAGCTCGATGCAAGCCCTGGTGCCCAACCTCGCTGTCGAACAACATGGCGATTCGGGCAGTGTGCACGTGTTCCTGCGTGGCATCGGCTCCACCAACCACACCGAGCTCGGGGACCCGGCCGTCGCCTTCCACGTCGACGGCGTCTATTCGCCGCGGCCGCAAGGTGCCACGGTGCTGATGTTCGACCTGGCCAGCGTCGAAGTGGCGCGTGGCCCGCAGGGCACGCTGTTCGGCCGCAACGCCACCGCCGGTTCGGTGAACCTGGTGACGGCCAAGCCCAGGCTCGGCGACAGCAGTGGCAGTGCCGGCGTGGTGCTGGGCGACCGCCAGCGTGTCGGTGTGCAGGCGGCGATGAACCTGCCGCTGGACGACAGGCTGGCGCTGCGTGTGGCCGCCATCAGCGAGAAGCAGGACGGCTGGGTCGAGTTCCAGCCCCGTTCCAACGTGCAGCCCGGCGCAGCCAGGTACGGCGCCATCAACCAGACCGGCGTGCGCGCCACGCTGCTGTGGGAACCGGCCGACAGCGTGACCGGCACCTTCGCCGCCGAATACTTCCGCGACAACGGTGCCGGCAACATCGCCATCGCGCAGACGCAGCGTGCCGGCCAGCCACGGTACTCGGCCCTGGTCGACACCCCGGGTGTGCTGGACCAGAACGTCCTGCAGCTGCGCAGCCGCATCGACTGGCGGCCGACCAATGCGATGGAGTTCAGCTACATCGCCAGCGCCACACGCATGCAGCGCAAGAACGCCAGCGACAACGACGCCGGCAGCGACCCCGGCTTCAAGCAGGAGCACCGCACCGAGTGGTCGCGCTTCGACAGCAGCACGCACGAGATCAACCTGAAGTCCACCGACAACGGGCCCTTCCAGTGGATTGCCGGTGCCTTCCTGGTGAAGGAGGACAACCGCATCCGCTTCGACATCGACATCTCCGACATCGGCACACCCGCGGCCGGCGGCGGGCCCATCGTCGTGCGCCCGGTGCTGCCGACCGACACCGCCTGGGCCATGTCCTTCATCCAGCCCAAGCGCACGCTGGACTCGAAGGCCGTGTTCGGCCAGGGCACCTTCAAGCTGAGCAAGGACCTCGGTGTCACCGTCGGCGCCCGCTACACCGACGAAGGCAAGAAGGACGTCGGCGGCCGCAACTGGGTGTGCCCTGACTTCGGCGCCACCGTCGCCACCGGCGGCCGCCTCATCGGGCCCGGGGGCAGCGTCGACGCCGCCAGCTGCAACAGCGCTTATGCCCCCGGCACCTGGCCCGGCGGCGGTGCCAACGACGGCGAAACCAACGACAGCGCCGGCACCTACCTGCTGCGTGGCGAGTGGCAGGCCAGCAAGGACCTGCTGACCTATGCCACGCTGTCCACGGGCTTCAAGTCCGGCGGGCTCAGCGACGGCGGCCGCCGCCACCTGCCGGAGAAGGTCACGAACCTGGAGTTCGGCGCCAAGGCCGAGTTCTTCGACCGCGCGCTGGCACTGAACCTGGCCGCCTTCCTGATGACGTACAAGGACATGCAGGTCTCGTCGATCGAGTACCAGAGCAACGGCCAGCAGCAGCTCGTCACCAGCAACGCCGCGAGGTCCACGATCAAGGGCATCGAGGCCGAATGGTCCTGGCGCCTGACCAAGGTCGACCGCTTCAGCGGCAACGTCTCGCTGCTCGACGCGCAGTACGACGACTTCGTCACCTGCGACTCGGCCCTGCTGGACTGCGCCAACGCCGCCAACGTCGTGAACCTGAAGGGCACGAGCCTGCCGCACGCGCCGAAGTTCAGCACCACCTTCGCCTACGAACACGACTTCGTCACCGCGGCCGGCGGCCGCTGGACACCACGTGTGCAGGTGCACCACGAGACCGAGACGCTGCTGGGCCAGTTCGCCGAGATCGGCGCCAACGCACCGGCCGCCGCCAAGGCCAACCCCGATGCACGCAAGCAGAAGGCCTACAGCACGCTGGACCTGAGCCTGCGCTACGAAGAGCCCAAGGGCCGCTGGTACGGCGAGGCCTTTGTCGTCAACGCCGCAGACACCGCGGTGAAGACCGATGCCTCGTGGCTGACCGGCAGCACCTGGGCCTCGTTCTACCGCCCGCCGCGCACGCTGGGCCTGCGTGCGAACTACCGCTTCTGAGCGGTGTGCTGGCAGCGGCTGCGCGGTTAAGGTGGGTGCTCCCCAATCACAGGCTGAGACCATGACCCGCAAGCCCTTCCTGCTGCTGGTGCTGGCCCTGGCGGCGCTGCCGGGCGCCGGCAGTGCCACGGCGCAGACGACCATCACGGTGGCGGCCTTCCCCGACCTGGACCGGGCGGTGAAGGCGGCGATTCCGCGCTGGCAGAAGCTGAACCCCGACGTCGCGGTGAAGCTGGTGTCGCTGCAGTACGCCGACCACCATGCCGCGATGTCCTCGGCCCTGGCCACCGGCGCCGGCCTGCCCGACGTGATGGCGCTGGACTTCCGCTTCATCGGCAAGTTCGCCGAAGCCGGTGGTCTGGACGACCTGCTGAAGCCGCCCTACGACGCCGGCCCGCAGCGCCAGAAGTTCGTGCGCTACACGGTGGCGCAGGCGACGAATTCACGCGGCGAGTTCGTCGCCATGCCCACCGACATCGGCCCCGGCACCTTGCTGTACCGCAAGGACCTGCTGGACAAGGCCGGTGTCAGCGAAGCCGAGCTCACGCGCGACTGGAGCGGCTACATCGAGGCCGGCCGCAAGATCAAGGCCAAGACCGGCGCCTACCTGCTGGCCGATGCGGCCGACATCCGCGACATCGTGCTGCGCACCGGCCTGGCCGATGGCGAAGGCCTGTACTTCGACCGCAGCGGCAAGGTGCTGGTCGACAGCCCACGCTTCGTGCGCGCCTTCGAACTCGGCCGCACGGCGCGCCAGGCCGGGCTGGATGCCAAGGTCGTGGCCTGGACCAACGAATGGGCGGCCGGCTTCAAGCAGAACCGGATTGCCACGCAGATGATGGGGGCCTGGCTGGCCGGCCACCTGAAAAACTGGCTGGCACCCGACGCCGCCGGCCAGTGGCGTTCGGCAGCGCTGCCCGGCGGCGTGGCCGGCAGTTATGGCGGCTCGTTCTACGCGGTGCCGAAGAAGGCCGCGAACAAGGCTGCGGCCTGGCGCTTCATCCAGTTCATGACGCTGAATGCCGAGACGCAGCTGGAGTCGCTGCGTGTGCTCGACACCTTCCCGGCCCTGCTCGAAGCCCAGGCCTCGCCGGTGATGGACGAGCCGCTGCCCTACCTGGGCGGCCAACAGGCGCGCCAGTTGTGGCGGGACATTGCGGCGCGTGTGCCGGCCATTCCGGTGAACAAACACGATGCGATGGCCACCGACGTCGTCCGCGACGAGTTCGAGAACGTGGTGTCGCAGGGCAAGGACATCCGCGCCGCGCTGGCCGACGCCAAGGCGCTGATCGAGCGGCGGGCACGGCGATGAAAGGCGGGACCATGAAAGGGGCACGGGCAAGGCGCTGGGCGCCCTACCTGTTCCTGGCGCCGTTTTTTGCCATCTTCCTGGCCTTCAGCGCCTTTCCGCTGGGCTTCTCGATCTGGCTGTCGCTGCACCAGTGGGAGCCGGCGGCCGGGCTGTCGGCGATGCGCTGGGTGGGGCTGGAGAACTATCTCTTCGCCGTCACCGACCCCTGGTTCCAGCGTTCGCTGTGGAACACGCTGTGGTTCACCGTCGTCGCCGGGCTGCCGCAGCACCTGGTGGCGCTGCCGCTGGCCTACTTCATCCAGCGCCGGCTGAAGCGCGTGCGCAACCTGGTTGTCGGCGCCTACTTCGTGCCCTACGTCACCTCCAGCGTCGCCATCGCGCTGATCTTCACGACGCTGTACTCCAAGGATTACGGCGTCATCAACGCCGCGCTGCAGGCCCTGGGTTTCGGTGGCCACATCGACTGGCTGGGCGACGCCAGCTACACCAAGCCCGCGGTGGCCTTCGTCGTGTTCTGGCGCTACCTGGGCTGGAACGTCGTGCTCTACCTGTCGGCGCTGCAGGTCATCGACAACGAACTCTACGAAGCCGCCACGCTGGACGGTGCCGGCGAGTGGCAGCAGTTCCGCCATGTTGCGCTGCCGCTGCTCAAGCCCATGGTCTTCTTCGCGGTGACGCTCACCATCATCGGCAACCTGCAGTTGTTCGAGGAGCCCTTCATCCTCGTCGACATCGAAAAGGGCGTCGCGCCCTCGGTGATGACGAGTGCGATCTTCATGTACCGGCTGGCGTTCTCGGACGGCGACTTCGGCACCGCGTCGGCCGTGTCCTGGCTGCTGTTCCTGCTGATCGCGGCGCTCACCTGGGCCAACGGCAGGCTGTTCCGGCGCGACGGAGGCGGCGATGGTGCGCGCTGAACAGCGCCAGCGCGCGCTGGTTGCGCACGGCCTGGTGGCCGCCGGCGCGCTGCTGCTGGTGGCGCCGTTCTACTTCAGCTTCGTCTTCGCCACCCACCCACGCAGCGCGATCTTCGACACACCACCGCCGCTGTGGTTCGGCGGCGCCGCGCTGTCGAACTACGAGCTGCTGCTGGAACGGTTGCCGTTCTGGCGCAACTTCGGCATCAGCCTGTACGTGGCGGTGATGACGACGCTGCTGAACCTGCTGCTGTGCTCGATGGGCGGTTATGCCTTTGCGGTCTACGAGTTCCGCTTCAAGAAGCCGCTGTTTGCGCTGGTGCTGGGCTCGATGATGCTGCCGGCCTTTCTGTTCATGATCCCGTCGTTCATGGTCATGCAGTTCCTCGGCTGGATCGACCAGCCGCGTGCGCTGTACGTGCCCGGTGCGGCCGGCGCGCTGGGGGTGTTCCTGATGCGCCAGTACATCGCCAGTGCGGTGCCGCCGGAGCTGATCGACGCTGCGCGCATGGACGGCTGCGGCGAGTTCCGCATCTTCTGGAGCGTGGTGCTGCCGCTGGTGGGCCCGGCGCTGGGCACGCTGGGGCTGATCAGCTTCATCAACGCCTGGAACAACTTCATCGCGCCGCTGGTGGTGATGCGCTCGGTGGAGAACTACACGCTGCCGCTGGCACTGCGCAGCATGCAAAGCCCGAACAACACCGAGTGGGGCGCGTTGATGGCCGGCAGTGCCATCGCGATGCTGCCGCTGCTGGTGGCCTTTTTCTTCAGTGCACGCCGCCTCGTTGCCGGGCTCACCGCCGGCGCCGTGCGCGGCTGAACCCGACGCCTCCTCCAGTACACGACGACCATGAGATCCAGTCCAAGCGCCGCCTCCCTCGTGCCCGGCCTGTTTGCACCCGACTTCGTCTGGGGCGCGGCCACCAGCGCCGCGCAGATCGAAGGCGCGGCGCACGAAGATGGCCGCGGCGCGTCGATCTGGGACCGCTTCTGTGCCGAGCCAGGCCGCATCATCGACGGCAGCAACACCGATGTTGCCTGTGACCACGTGCACCGCTACCGCGACGACGTGGCGCTGATGCGCTGGCTCGGCCTGAAGGCCTACCGCTTTTCGCTGGCCTGGCCGCGTGTGCAGCCGCTGGGCCGCGGCGCCTGGAACGATGCCGGCTTCGGCTTCTACGACAGGCTGATCGACGAGCTGCTGGCGGCTGGCATCCAGCCCCATGCCACGCTGTACCACTGGGACCTGCCGGCGACGCTGCAGGATGATTTCCTGGGCTGGCAGTCGCGGCAGATCGTGCCGCTGTTTGCCGACTACGCGGCCGAGGTGGCACGCCGCTTCGGCGACCGGCTGGCGACGATCGCGACGCTGAACGAGCCCTGGTGCGTGGCCACGCTGGGCCACGAGACGGCGCAGTTTGCGCCCGGCATCACCAGCCGCAAGGCGGCGATGCAGGTCTCGCACCATCTGCTGCTGGCGCATGGCGAAGCCATCGCGGCGATGCGCGCGGCAACCAAGGCACCGCTGGGCATCGTGCTGAACCACACACCCTCGTTCCCGGCACGGCCCACCGAGGCCGACCGGCTGGCGGCGCGCCTCGACGACGGCCTCAACGTGCGCTGGTACATGGACCCGCTGTTCATGGGCAGCTACCCGGCCGACGTGCTGGCCCACCTGGGTGCCGATGCACCGCAGATCGAAGCCGGCGACCTGGCGCGCATCACGCAGCCGCTGGATTTCCTGGGCATCAACTTCTACACGCGCAGCCTCATCAGCGTGCAGCAGCCGGCGCCACCGGCACCCGGCGCGCAGGGCTTCTCCGACATGGGCTGGGAGATCGTGCCCGAGGTGCTGACCCAGCACCTGGCGCGGCTGGCCCGTGAATACGCGCCGCCGCCGATCTACATCACCGAAAACGGCATGGCCAATGCCGACGTGCTGGTGGACGGCGGCGTCGCCGACGGCCCGCGCATCGACTACCTGCGCACCCATCTCCTGGCCGTGGCACGTGCCATCGAACTCGGCGCCGACGTGCGTGGCTACTTCTACTGGAGCCTGCTCGACAACTTCGAGTGGAACTCGGGCTACGCCAAACGGTTCGGGCTGGTCCACGTGGACTACGGCACGCAGCAGCGCACGCCCAAGGACAGCGCCCACTGGTACCGCGAGTTCATCCGCCAGCACACCCTGGTTCCACGCTAAGATGGCCGCGCTGCAATTGCAATCCCTGGCCAAACACTACGGCGCTGCGGCCGTGGTGCACGGCATCGACCTGCAGGTGGCCGACGGCGAGTTCATGGTGCTGGTCGGGCCCTCGGGCTGCGGCAAGAGCACGACGCTGCGCATGGTGGCCGGGCTGGAGGAACCCAGCGGTGGCCGCATCCTGATCGGCGACGATGACGTCACAGCCCGCGCACCCGCCGAACGTGGTGTGGCCATGGTGTTCCAGAGTTATGCGCTGTACCCGCACATGACAGTGGCGCAGAACATGGGCTTCGGCCTGAAGATGGCCGGCCAGGCGGCGGCCGAGGTGCTGCAGCGCGTGCAGCAGGCGGCGCGCACGCTGCAGCTC
>JBASTF010000576.1:0-4951 GCA_049274755.1 Rubrivivax sp.
GGTGGAGGCCGACGTGCTGACGGTGGACGTCGCGGCGCTGGCAGTGCAGGCCGGGCAGCGGCTGCGGGTGGTCGGCAACCTGCCGTACAACATTTCCACGCCCATCCTGTTCCATCTGCTGCAGGCCGTGGACCAGGTGGTCGACCAGCACTTCATGCTGCAGAAGGAAGTGGTCGACCGCATGGCGGCACAGCCCGGCGGCAAGGACTACGGCCGGCTGTCGGTGATGCTGCAGTGGCGCTACGCCATCGAAGCCGTGCTCGACGTGCCGCCCGAGGCCTTCGACCCGCCGCCGCGAGTCGATTCGGCCGTCGTGCACATGTTGCCGCTGCCGGCACCCGAGGGCGTGGATGCGGCGCTGCTGTCGGAACTGGTGACGGTGGCCTTTTCGCAGCGGCGCAAGATGCTGCGCAACACGCTGGGCCGCTGGATGGACGAACGCGGCGTGCAGGCGGATTTCGACCTGCAACGCCGCGCCGAGGAAGTGCCGGTGGCGGACTACCTGGCGCTGGCGCGCCAGGCGCGGATTACGCAGCGCTGAGCCACGCCGCCGTATCGAAGGCGCTGCACATCATCGGCATGTTCATGCCGAAGTTGGGGTTCACGCCATTCTTCGCCGGCACCTTGGCTGCCGGCTTGACGGCTGCGGCGGGGGCCGTCGCAGCGCTGGGGGCCGTCTCAGCAGCCCGCTCCCATGACCCGTTTTCCTGGGAGCGGGCTACTGAAAAGAATAGAAACACCTGAAGGGTATTCGTCGCTCGCCCCAGAAATCGGCGGCGTCGCGGAACACGTCCAGCAGTTGTTCACGCGCTTCGCGGTCGAAACGCGGGTTGTCGGGCAACTGCTCCAGCACGACGACGAAGCCCGGCTGCTGCCCGGCCTTGTGCACGAGGTCGGTCATGCAGTCGTACAGCGCGTCCAGGTTCTTGCCGAAATGCGCCGGGAACAGGAAGGCTGCGGCGATGCCTTCCAGCACCTCCTGCTTGGTCTGCGCGTTCGACAGGTTGGCGTACAGGAAGTGCTGGCCGGCGTCGGACGCCGCCTGCATCAGGTCTTCCACACGGTAGGCGCGAATCGATTGGACGATGTTCGGGCGGACGGTCTGCAACTCCATGGTCGCTTGCCTCCTTCTTCGATCTACAAAAAACGGTGCATCCTCGATCACCGGGCGGTCATCGAGCAATGAGTCTGAAGCTCGCATAGTGGTCGGCGGTGTAAAAACAGTCATCGGGTTCGGTCGGCCGCTCGCCGCCGCAAACGATGCGGCGGGCGCCCCGGTCGGCCGAGCCGGGGGTCGGGACGGTGTACTCCCTGTAGTAACCCCGCGTCTTGCCCGGCAGCAAACGTTCGCGATTGCCGAACACGCTGCCGTCCTTGCGGTAGGGGAACGGCCCCCCGCTCAGCACCAGCTTGTAGGTGTGCTGGGCCTGCTCGGGCAGGGTGACCAGCGCCACCGTCGGCTGCGATTCGGCGTTTTTTGCCGGGGCCCGTGCCAGGACGCTCGAGGTGCCCAGCAGGCCGACCGTCAGCGTCGCTGCGGCAACTGCCGCGCCGGCGAACTCATGAGCGAGCCCCCACTTGCGAACTGCCTGTCGGGGTGCGCTGCCCCTCGCGGCCGGACCGGTCCAAAACACGGGTTAACCCTGAAAGAACAAACCAAGATGGTACCGGAGCCCCCCCAAAAACTCAAGCCGCTGCCCAAAAATGGGGCAGCGGCTTGCGGGTATTGGTGAGCGCTCACATGCTCACCAATGATTGGCAATCAAGGCCGCAGGATCGCGGCCGGAATGTCAAGCCATTGACGAGACCGAGCGCCCTGCTTCGGCATCGGCCACCGTCAGCGCCGTCATGTTCACGATGCGGCGCACCGTGGCCGACGGCGTCAGGATGTGCACCGGCTTGGCCGCGCCCAGCAGCACCGGGCCGATGGCGATGCCGCCGCCGGCCGCCGTCTTCAGCAGGTTGTAGGCAATGTTGGCGGCGTCAATGTTGGGCAGCACCAGCAGGTTGGCTTCGCCGGTCAGTGTGCTGCGTGGCATGATCTTGCGCCGCTCGTCGGCGTCCAGCGCCACGTCGCCGTGCATCTCGCCGTCGACTTCCAGCCACGGCGCCTGTTCGCGCAGCAGTGCCAGCGTGCGCCGCATCTTCACGGCGCTGGGATGCTCGCTGGTGCCGAAGTTCGAGTGGCTGAGCAGCGCGGCCTTCGGCTGCACGCCGAAACGCAGCATCTCTTCCGCCGCCATGCCGGTGATCTCGGCCAGTTCTTCGGCGCTGGGATCGGCGTTGACGTGGGTGTCGACCAGGAACACCTGGCGCCCCGGCAGCATCAGCCCGTTCATGCAGGCGTAGACCGGCACATCCTGTGGCGTGCTGGCGCAGCCGCCGGCGCGTTTGCCGATGACCTGGTCGATGTAGTGCAGGTGGTTGGCCGTCGTGCCCCAGGTGCCACACAACATGCCGTCGACCTCGCCCTTGTGCAGCAGCATCGCGCCGATCAGCGTCAGGCGCCGCCGCATCTCGATCTTCGCCACCTGCACCGTGACGCCCCTGCGCTCGGTCATCTGGTGGTAGGTCTGCCAGAAGTCGCGGTAGCGGTGGTCGTTCTCGACGTTGACGACGTCGTAGTCCAGACCTTCCTTCAGCCGCAGGCCGAACTTCTCGGCGCGTGCGGCGATCACCGCCGGCCGGCCGATCAGCGTCGGCCGCGCCAGGCCTTCGTCGACGACGACCTGCACCGCGCGCAGGACCCGTTCTTCCTCGCCCTCGGCATAGGCCACACGGCGTGCCGCAGCGCGCTTGGCGAGCTGGAAGATCGGTTTCATCGTCTGCCCGGAGGCGTAGACGAAGGTCTGCAGCTTCTCGCGGTAGGCGTCGTGGTCGCGGATCGGCCGCATCGCCACGCCCGACTCCTCGGCCGCCTTGGCCACCGCCGGCGCGATCTTCATCATCAGCCGCGGGTCGAACGGCTTGGGGATCAGGTATTCGGGGCCGAAGCTCAGCGTCGCGCCGGCGTAGGCCGCGGCAACAACCTCGCTCTGCTCGGCCTGGGCGAGCTCGGCGATGGCGTGCACCGCGGCGATCTCCATCGCGTCGTTCACCGTCGTCGCGCCGCAGTCCAGCGCGCCGCGGAAGATGTAGGGGAAACAGAGGACGTTGTTGACCTGGTTCGGATAGTCCGAACGCCCGGTGGCGATGACGGCGTCGTCGCGCACCGCCTTCACCTCCTCGGGCGTGATCTCCGGCGTGGGGTTGGCCAGCGCGAAGATCACCGGCGCACGCGCCATCTTGGCCACCATCGCCGGCTTCAGCACACCGCCGGCCGACAGGCCGAGGAAGACGTCGGCGCCTTCGATGACCTCGGTCAGCGAGCGGGCCGAGGTCTTCTGCGCGAACTGCGCCTTGTCCTCGTCCATCAGCTCGGTGCGGCCTTCGTAGACGACGCCGGCGAGGTCGGTGACCCAGATGTTCTCGCGCCGGAAGCCCAGCTTCACCAGCAGGCCCAGGCAGGCCAGCGCCGCAGCGCCGGCGCCGCTGGTGACGAGCTTGACCTCGGCGATGTTCTTGCCCACCACACGCACGGCGTTGAGCATCGCCGCGCCGACGACGATGGCCGTGCCGTGCTGGTCGTCGTGGAAGACCGGGATCTTCATGCGTTCACGCAGCTTGCGCTCGACGTAGAAGCAGTCCGGGGCCTTGATGTCCTCGAGGTTGACGCCGCCGAAGGTGGGTTCGAGCGCCGCGATGACGTCGACCAGCTTGTCCAGGTTGCGTTCGTTGACCTCGATGTCGAAGACGTCGATGCCGGCGAACTTCTTGAACAGCACCGCCTTGCCTTCCATCACCGGCTTGGAGGCCAGCGGGCCGATGTCGCCCAGGCCGAGCACGGCGGTGCCGTTGGTGATGACGGCCACCAGGTTGCCGCGGCTGGTGTAGCGGAAGGCGTTGGCCGGGTCGGCGACGATCTCCTCGCAGGCCGCGGCGACGCCGGGCGTGTAGGCCAGCGCCAGGTCGCGCTGGTTGACCATCTGCTTGGTGGCCGCGATGGCCACCTTGCCCGGGGTCGGGAACTCGTGGTACTCCAGCGCGGCGCGGCGCAGTTCGGCACGTTTCTCTTCGGCGGTCGGCATCGCGCACGTCTCCTTGCTAGCCCACGCCTCGCAGGGCGGGGGCCGGATTGTAGGGTGCGCAGTGTGCGCGATCCGGATGCCCCCACCCATGCGCGAAACTGCGTATCAGCCTTGACGCCGTTGCAGCCAATACTGGCGCCGAGTCCGTATGAGCGCTCCTCCCGACCCACCGCGCCAGACCGTCGCCACCAGCCGCACCCGCCGTGCGCTGCTGTGGTCGGCGCTGGTCGCCCTGCTGCTGGTGGCGCAGACGCTGCTGGTGGCGCTGACGCTGAGCTACGAGTCCTCGCGTGCGCAGGAAGAGGCCGACACCACGGCCGCCGAGTCCGCCGCCGAGGTCAAGCGCGAGTTGCTGCGTTCGACGCAGTCGCTGCAAGGCCTGCTCTGGAGTGAACCACCGCTGCAGCACTGGCGCGAGGCGGCGCTGGCGCTGATGCGCGACAAGCGCGAGCTGCTGCGGGTGGAACGGCGCGAACGGCGCATGACGGTGGCCGAGGCGGTGGACACGCCGCTGCTGTCGCCGCTGTTCCGCCAGATGCCGCGCTCCGACCTCGACATCGAAGCCCAGGTGGCCTGCGCCGCGGCGCTGCGGCTGTCGGCGCCGATGTTCTCGCGCACCTACTTCGTGCCGCAGGCCAGCGGCCATGGCCAGGAGGTCATCGACCTCTGCATCCCGTTGAAGGACGCCGGCCAGGAAGCGGGTTTCCTCGTCGGCACGCTGTCGCTGGCGCAGTTGCTGGACAACACGCTGTCGCCGCGCCAGTCGCGCCGGCACGAGCTGAGCTTCGTCGAAGGCGACGGCACCCGGCTGGCGCGTGCCGGCC
>JBASTF010000577.1:0-7049 GCA_049274755.1 Rubrivivax sp.
GGTCACCCAGCGCTGCTTCCCCGCCGATCGCCACGCCGTCGAGCTGCAACTCCCCGGCGCGGGCGCCGTCGTAGCGCGGGTAGGCGTCGACACGCACGCCCGGCGCGCCACCCGGCACCACGAACAGGCCGATGCCGTCACGCTGACCAGGCTCGCCCGCGGTGCGCGCCGCGACCACGAAGGCGTCGACCCATGGCGCCGCCGGCACACCGGTCTTTCGGCCCGACAACACCCAGTGGCCGGCCTCCAGGCGCGCAGTGGTCGTCACCCAGGCCAGGTCGGCGCCAGCGTCGGCCTCGGTGTGCGCCAGGGTATAGATCTTCCCCCCGCTGACCAACGGCGGCAGCAGGGCCGCGCATTGGGTTGGGTTGCCCGCAGCGGCGATGGCCTGCCCGGCCAGCACGGTGCTGGCGAGATAGGGTTCGACGACCAGTGCCGCGCCCATGGCTTCGGCCACCTGCACGACGTCGGGCATACCGCCGAAGCCACCATGGGGTTCGGGCAGGCCCAGGCCGAGCCAGCCGAACTCGGCAAAGCGACTCCAGTGCGCGGCGCTCATGCCGGTCTCGCTCGCGATCAGCTGGCGGCGCGCGTCGAAGGTGTATTCGGCGCGCAGGTACTTGTGCGCGGCATCTCGCAACATCTTCTGTTCCGGGGTGGGCGTCAGGTCCATCGCATGATGTCGTCGTGTCGGTGTCAGGCAGCGGCCTTGCCCAGCAGGGACTTGGCCAGCACGGTCTTCTGGACCTCGTCGCTGCCACCGTAGATGGTGGCCGCCCGCAGGAAGGCGTAGCGTTCCATCGCATGCGCGTGGTCGGTATTGCCCAGCGCACCCGGCGCATGCCAGGGCCAGGCCAGTTCGGCACCGAACTCCACGCTCAATTCCGACAGCGTCTGCTGCACCGCCGTGCCCATGAGCTTCAGCAGCGACGATTCCGGCCCCGGCGCCTTTCCGGCCGCGGTGGACGAGAGCACGCGCAGGTTGGTGTATTCCAGCGCCATCAGGTCGATCTCGGCGCGCGCCAGCTTGACGCGCACCGCCGGGTCGTCGAGCAGCGGTCTTCCGCCCGCGTGCCGCTGCGCCGCTGCCGCGTACAGATTGGCCAGCGCGGCCTTGCTGTCGGCCACACCGGCGATGCTGGTGCGCTCGTGGGTCAACAGGTACTTGGCGATCTCCCAGCCCTGGCCTTCGCGGCCCACGAGGTTGGACTTGGGCACGCGCAGGTCGGTGAAGAAGACCTGGTTCAGGTGGTGCTCGCCGTCGATCGAGACGATGGGCCGCACCTCGATCCCGGGGCGGTCCATCTCGATCAGCAGGAACGAGATGCCCTCCTGCTTCTTGCCGGTGTGGGCCGTGCGCACCAGGCAGAACATCATGTTCGCCCAGTGCGCGTAGGTGGTCCAGATCTTCGAGCCGTTGATGACGTAGTCATCGCCGTCGGCCACCGCGCTGGTCTTCAGGCTGGCCAGGTCGGAGCCCGCTCCAGGCTCGGAATAGCCCTGGCACCACCAGTCCTCGCAGCGCCGGATGCGCGGCAGGTAGCGCGCCTTCTGCGCTTCGGTGCCGAAGGCCATCAGCACCGGCCCGAGCATGATGACGCCCATCGACAGGCCCACGGGCGCATTCGCCGCGGCGCGCTCCAGGTCGAACAGGTAGCGCTGCGTCGGCGTCCAGCCGGGGCCGCCATGCGCCTTGGGCCAGCCGACGACCAGGTAGCCCTGGTCGTCGAGCCGGCGCTGCCATTGGACGATGTCGTCCTTGTTCAGCATCTGGCCGGTCACCACCTTGCGGCGCAGCCGCTCGGGTGTGTTCGCGGCGAACCAGGCGCGCACCTCTTGCTGGAAGGCACGTTCGCTGTCGCTGAAGGAAAGGTCCATGGCCGGCTCCGCTGGCAACCGTCAGATGGAAATGCCGCCGCCGCAGATCAGCGTCTGACCGCTGATGTAGTTCGACTCGGGCGTGCACAGCAGGTACACCGAGCCGGCCGCCTCTTCGGGCGTGCCACCGCGGCCGAGCGGAATGCTGCGCTCCATCATCGCCAGCAGGTCCGGGTTGACGCCCACCTTGATCTTGCGGCCCTCGACGTCGATCGACGCATCGCCGCCGGCCGTCGCTTCGGTCAGGCGCGTCTTGATCATGCCGAATGCGACCGCGTTGACGTTGACCTTGTAGCGCCCCCATTCCTTGGACAGCGCCTTGGTCAACCCGATGATGCCCGCCTTGCCGGCGGAGTAGTTGGCCTGGCCGGCGTTGCCGCCGGTGCCGGCGATCGACGAGATGTTGACGACCTTGCGGAACACCTCCTTGCCGGCCTCGGCCTCGAGCTTGGACTGGTGGCGGAAGTAGTCGGCGGCAGCGCGCAGGATCTTGAACGGTGCCGTGAGGTGCACGTCGAGGATCGAGTGCCACTGCTCGTCGGTCATCTTCTGGATCACGTTGTCCCAGGTGTAACCGGCGTTGTTGATGATGATGTCCAGGCCGCCGAAACCGTCGATCGCGCTCTTGACGAACTTCTCGGCAAAGCCGTCGGCGGTGACGCTGCCGGCGCAGGCCAGCGCCTGGCCGCCGGCGGCCTTGATGTCGGCGACGGTCTGTTCGGCCGGCGCGGGGTCCAGGTCGTTGACCACGACCTTGGCACCTTCGCTGGCGAGCTTCATGGCGATGGCGCGGCCGATGCCGCGGCCGGAACCGGAGACGATGGCGACCTTGCCTTCGAGCTTCTTCATGGGTGTGTCCTCGATGTTGGTAGGGGAAAAAACGTCAGTCCAACGCCACCAGCGCTTCGCCGGCCAGCGTCACTTCACCACTGCGCTTGGCGGCGGTGAGTTCAATGCGCGCACACGGGCGCCCCGCGTGGGTCAGCTTCTCCACCACCTTGCCGCTGCACTGCACGCGGTCGCCGAGTTGCGTGATGGCGGCAAACCGCACCCCATAGCGCAGGATGCGCCGCTGCGGCACCCACTCGGTGAGCGCGCGGGCCAGGTAGGCCATCGACAACATGCCGTGCGCGAAGACGTCCTTCATGCCCGCCTTCTGAGCGAAGTCGATGTCGATGTGGATCGGGTTGTGGTCGCCCGAGGCGCCGGCGAACAGGGCCAGCGTGGTGCGGCTGATGGGTGGCAGCTGCAGCACCGGCATGGCGTCGCCCACGGCGAGCTTCTGAGCATCGAATGTCATGGCATCCCCTTTCAGGCGTGGCGCACGACGATCACCGCGTGCAGATCGGCCACATGCTCGCCGAGCTGGTTGGTGACCTTCGTGTCGTTGACGACGAATTCGAGCGCGCCGCCCTTCTTGTCGTAGATGTCGCTGACCTTCGACTGGAAGCGCAGCGTGTCGCCTGCGCACACCGGCGCGTGGTAGTCGAAGCGCTGCTCGCCGTGCAGCACCTTGCCGAGGTCGATTTCGAGCGTCTCGATCAGCTTCATCGTTTCGCCGGAGTCTCCCGGCGCGCCGAAGATGAAGGTCGGCGGTGCGACGATGCCGCGATAACCGGCCGCCTTGGCCGCGGCCTCGTCGGTGTGGATCGGGTCGGTGAGGCCGATCACCTTGGCGAAGAAGGCGATGCGGCCCTTCTCCACGTCCCACAGGATGGGGGGCGGCGCGTAGCCGATGTGCTTCTTGTCGATCATGGGTTGGGTCCTCGGCGTTGCGCTTCAGGCGGCCTTGTAGAGGGTCACGACGCAGGCGCCACCGAGTCCCAGGTTGTGCTGCAGCGCCACCCGCGCGCCCTTCACCTGGCGCTGGTCGGCGGTGCCGCGCAACTGGTGCGTCAGCTCGTAGCATTGCGCCAGGCCGGTGGCGCCGAGCGGATGGCCCTTGGACAGCAGCCCGCCCGACGGGTTGGTGACGACCTTGCCGCCATAGGTGTTGTCGCCGTCGCGCACGAACTTCTCGGCGCCGCCTTGCGGGCACAGGCCCAGGCCCTCGTAGGTGATCAGTTCGTTCTGCGCGAAGCAGTCGTGCAGTTCGACCACGTCGACGTCGCCAGGGCCGATACCGGCCGCTTCATAAACCTGGCGGCCCGCATCGCGCGCCATGTCGTAGCCGACGACGCGCATCATGTCCTTCGCGTCGAAGGTGCTGTGGAAGTCGGTGGTCATGGCCTGGGCCGCGATGCTGACCTGGGTGTTAAGACCGTGCTTCTTCGCGAAGGCTTCCGAGCAGATCACGGCGGCGGCGGCGCCGCAGGTGGGCGGGCAGGCCATCAGGCGCGTCATCACACCGTCCCAAAGCATGGGCGAGGCCATCACGTCCTCGGTGCTGACTTCCTTGCGGAACAGCGCCAGCGGGTTGTTGACCGCGTGCCGGCTGGCCTTGGCGCGGATGGCCGCGAAGGTCTCGAGCCGGGTCCCGTACTTGTCCATGTGAGCCTTGCCGGCGCCGCCAAAGTAGCGCAGTGCGAGCGGGATCTCGGGGTGGCCGACGAGCGCGTCGGTGGCCTGGTCGAACTCCTCGAAAGGCGTGGGGCGGTCGGTGAAGGCCGCCTTGATGGCGCCCGGCTGCATCTGCTCGAAGCCCAGCGCCAGGACGCAATCGACGGCACCCGACTGCACCGCCTGACGCGCCAGGAACAGCGCCGACGAGCCGGTGGAGCAGTTGTTGTTGACGTTGACGATCGGAATGCCGGTCATGCCTACCGGGTACAGCGCGCGCTGGCCGCAGGTGGAATCCCCGTAGACGTAGCCGACGTAGGCCTGCTGGATGGTGGCGTAATCGACCCCGGCATCGGCCAGCGCCAGCCGGGCCGCCTGCGCACCCATGACGTTGTAGGGCTCGCTGGCACCGGGCTTGGCGAATGGGACCATGCCGACACCGGCAACAATGACTTTCTGGTTCATGGCGCTGACTCCTTGTATTGAAACGTTTCGGACTCGGACACTGGGAGGCCGTGGGCCTCAGCCGCCCTTGTCCGCACTGGCATACTCGGTCTTGAGATCCCGCTTGAGGATCTTGTTGGCCGCACTGATCGGCAACGACTTGCGGAAGTGGATCCGTTTCGGCGCCTTGAAGCCGGGCAGGCGGACACGACAGAACTCGATCAACTCGGCCTCGGTCACTTCAGTTCCTGGCTTGGCGATGACGGCGGCCGTCACGGCCTCGCCCCAGCGCTCGTCGGGCAGCCCGAACACGGCGCACTGCATCACGCCCGGGTGGGCACCCAGCACGCTCTCGACCTCCTGGCAATAGACGTTCTCGCCGCCGGTCTTGATCATGTCCTTCTTGCGGTCGGCGAAGAAGTAGTTGCCGGCCGCGTCGCGGAACAGGATGTCGCCGGTATGGAACCAGCCGTCGCGGAACACGCGGCGGTTGACCTCGTCGTTCTTGTAGTAGCCCTTCATGATGACCGGGCCGCGCACGATCTGCTCGCCCGATTCGCCATCGGCCACGTCATTGCCGTCATCGTCGACCAGACGCACATCGGCGGCCACCGAGGCGAGGCGGCCGACCCAGCGGCCGTCCTGGTTAGGCATCTGCTCCCAACCATCCACCCAGCCACCTGTCAGCAAGGAGGCGGTCGATTCGCTGGAACCTTGCACCGAGAAAAAGCGCGACGACGGCGCCGCCTGCTTCCAGCCATCGATCATCGACTTGGGGATCGTCGAGGCCCAGGTGCCCAGCTTGGTCACGCAGCGGAGATCCGAGGTGCCGAAGTTGGGGCACGACAGCATCGCCACGTACAGCGTCGGAGGCAACACCGTGACGCTGAGCCGATGACGCGCGACGAGGTCGATCATCTGCACCGGTTGCGGCACCTGCGTCATCACCATCGTGACCTGGTTGGCCAGGGCATAGGTGGAGAACAGATAGCCGGCGACGTGAATGAGCGGCAGGCTCATCAGCAGGCTGTCGTCCTGAGCCAGTCCGAAGTTCAAGGCCCATGCCAGATGGGAGGCGTAGAAGTTGGCATGCGAGGTCAGAACACCCTTAGGCGCCGACTCGGTACCGCTGGTGAAGAACATCGTGGCGACGTCGTCGCTGTCGATGAGGACCTGGGGTTCGTCGGCGGGCCCCGAGGCGAGGTCGGCAAACGCCAGCCAGCCGGCAGGCGCCGCCTTGCCGGACACGCTGATCTGAACAAACTGCTCGACACAAGCCATCTTGCCCAGCACCGCGTCAACGTTGCCGAGCAGAGCATCCTCGACGAAGAACCACCTGGCCTCGGCGAACTCGATGAGCTGCTGCACGTCCGCCGGCTGCAGCATGAAATTCACCGGCACCAACCAGGCGCCGATCTTGTGCAGCGCATAGCCAAGCGCCAGGAAGGGCACGTTGTTGCGCGACAGCGCGGCCACGCGGTCACCCTTCTTGATGCCACGGCGCAGCAGGTTGTTCGCAACGGTATTGACCAGCGCGTTCAGTTGCGCGTAGCTGTGGGTCTGCGCGGCGCCGTCGGTGGTGTAGAAGATGACCGCGGGCTTGTCTCCGGCGGCGTTCGCCGCACGGCGAAGGCTGTCGCCCACATTCTGGCGGCGCAGCAGGTTCATCTCGAGTTCGGGGTTCATGGCTTCCTCGTTCTGTTGTCGGTGGATGGCGCGCCGACGGCTACAGCCACAGGCGCTCGATCTCGTGGCGCTGGATCTTGCCGGTGCTGCTGCGCGGAAAGGCCGCCAGATCCACGACGCGGAACTCCTTGGGAATCTTGTAGCCGGCCAGTTGCTCGCGACAGCGCGCCTCGAGCGCTTCGGTGTCGGCGGCGGTGCCAGGCTTGAAGGCGACGAAGGCCACCGGCACCTCGCCCCAGCGTTCATTGCGCTGGCGCACCACGGCGGCGTCGGCCACCGTAGCCTCGGCCAGCAGCACACGTTCGATCTCGGCCGGGTAGATGTTCTCGCCGCCCGACTTGATGAGGTACTTGGCGCGGTCGACGAAGTCCAGCGTGCCGTCGGCGCGGCGCACGAACAGGTCACCCATGTGGAACCAGCCGCCGCGGAAGTCCTGCGCGTTCGCCTCGGGCGCATTCCAGTAGCCCGAGAACAGCGTCGGCCCGCGCAGAGCCGCCTCGCCCGGCGTGCCCACCGGCACGTCGCAGTCGTCGGCATCGACC
>JBASTF010000578.1:0-1769 GCA_049274755.1 Rubrivivax sp.
GCGCGAGATCGTCGCCAGCCTGCCGCCGGCGCCGCTGCCGGCGCCGGTGCTGACGCCACGTCCGCCGCTTTACGACCCGGCCGAACTCGACATCATCGTGCCGGCCGACCCCAAGCAGCCGTACGACGCGCGCGAGATCATCGCCCGCCTGGTCGACGGCAGCGAGCTGCACGAGTTCAAGCCCGAGTGGGGCTCTACGCTGGTGACCGGCTTCGGCGCGATCCACGGCCACCCGGTGGGCATCCTGGCCAACAACGGTGCCCTGCTGGCCGAAGCGGCGCTGAAGGGCACGCACTTCATCGAACTGGCCAACCAGCGTGGCGTGCCGCTGCTGTTCCTGCAGAACATCGCGGGCTTCATGGTCGGCACCGAGGCCGAGCGCGGCGGCATCGCCAAGCACAGCGCCAACATGGTCTACGCGGTGTCGTGCGCGCGCGTGCCCAAGATCACCCTCATCGTCGGCGGCTCCTACGGCGCGGGCAACTACGGCATGTGCGGGCGCGGCTTCGAGCCCGAGTTCCTGTTCGCCTGGCCGAGCGCCTCGGTGGCGACCATGAGCGCCGACATCGCCAGCAACGTGATGCTCGAGCTGGCACGCTCCAACCTGCGCGGCCCGGCCGACGAGGCGCGCATGGCCGAGACGGAGCGCGCCGTGCGCGAGCAGTACGCCCGCCAGTCCGACCCGTACTATGCCACCTCGCGCCTGTGGGACGACGGCCTGATCGCGCCTTCGCAGTCGCGCAACGTGCTGGCGTTGGCGCTGGCGCTGGCCACGCGGCGCGTGCTGCCCAAGACCGCCACCCCCGTCTACCGCATGTGAGAGCCGAGACCATGAAGATCCCTGACTTCGAAACCCTGCTGCTCGACATCGACGCCCGTGGCGTGGCCCGGCTCACGCTGAACCGTCCGGACACCCACAACGCGCTCAATGCGACGCTGATTGCCGAACTGCGCCAGGTGGCCGCCTGGCTGGCCCGGGCCACCGGGTTGCGGGCCGTGGTGCTCACCGGCGCGGGCAAGACCTTCTGCGCCGGCGGCGATCTCGGCTGGATGCAGCAGAACATGAAGAAGACGCGCGCCGAGCGCGTCGCCGACAGCGCCGAGCTGGCAACCATGTTCCGCGCGCTCAACGAGCTGCCGATGCCGCTGATCGGGCGCATCAACGGCCCGGCCTATGGCGGCGGCGTGGGCATGATCTCGGTGTGCGATGTCTCGATCGCGGTCGACAGCGGCGTGTACTGCCTGACCGAAGTGCGCCTGGGCCTGCTGCCGGCCAACATCGCGCCCTATGTCGTGGCGCGCATGGGCGAGGCCAACGCACGCCGCACCTTCCTGAGCGCCAGGCGCATGAAGGCGGCAGAGGCGCAGCGGCTCGGCCTGGTCTCCGAGGTCGTGGCCGACGACCAGCTGGACGCCGCCGTTGAGCGCGAGCTCGCCGACCTGCTGCAATGCGCACCCGGCGCGGTCGCTGCGACCAAGAAGCTGATCGACTACGTGGACACGCACGACCTGTCCACCAGCATGATCTACACCGCCGACAAGCTGGCCGATGCCTGGGAAACCGAGGAAGGGCGCGAGGGCATCACGGCCTTCTTCGCCAAGCGGCCGCCCGCCTGGCGCGCGAGCTAAAGCAGGCGTGAACGAACGGGCGCCATGTTCGACACCCTGCTGATCGCCAACCGCGGCGAGATCGCCTGCCGCATCGCCCGCAGCGCGCGGCGCATGGGGCTGCGCAGCGTGGCCGTCTACTCCGACGCCGACCGCGAGGC
>JBASTF010000579.1:0-4912 GCA_049274755.1 Rubrivivax sp.
GGGCTGCGCTGGCGGCGAGTTCGGTGCCACGCGCCTGCAGGCCGCCGCCGCTGCGCTGCGCCGCCAGCATGTTCATCGCCGGCGAGCCGATGAACTCGGCGACAAAACGCGTGGCCGGGCGCTGGTAGATGTCGGCCGGCGTGCCGAACTGCTCGACGGTGCCGCCGTTCATCACTGCGATGCGGTCGCCCAGCGTCATCGCCTCGACCTGGTCGTGCGTGACGTAGACCGTGGTCGTGTGCGTGCGCTGGTGCAGCAGCTTGATCTCGGCCCGCATCTCCACACGCAGCTTGGCGTCCAGGTTGGACAGCGGTTCGTCGAAGAGGAAGAGCTTGGGGTCGCGCGCCAGCGCACGGCCCATCGCCACACGCTGGCGCTGGCCGCCCGACAGTGCGCCGGGCTTGCGGTCCAGCAGGTGCCCGATCTGCAGCATCTTGGCCACACGCTGCACGGCCGCGTCGCGCTCGGCCTTCGGCACCTTGCGCATCTCCAGCGCAAAAGCGATGTTCTGCGCCACGTTCATGTTCGGGTACAGCGCGTAGCTCTGGAACACCATTGCGATGTCGCGGTCCTTGGGTGCGGCATGGGTGATGTCGCGCTCGCCGAGATGGATGCTGCCCGAACTGGGCGTGTCCAGCCCGGCGATGCTGTTGAGCAACGTGCTCTTGCCGCAGCCCGAGGGCCCGACGAGGATGAGGAACTCGCCGGCCTCGATCTCGATGTCGATGCCCTTCAGGATCTCGACCTTGCCGAAGGTCTTGCGCACCTGGCGGATCGTCAATGCACCCATGGTTTCAGCCTTTGACGGCGCCGGCCGTGAGGCCGCGCACGAAGTACTTGCCGGCAACGGCGTAGACAAACAGCGTCGGCAAGGCGGCGATCAGTGCCGCCGCCATGTCGACGTTGTATTCCTTCACGCTGCTGCTGGTGTTGGACAGGTTGTTCAGCCCCACCGTCACCGGTTTGCTGTCGGCGCCGGAGAAGACCACGCCGTAGAGGAAGTCGTTCCAGATGTTGGTGAACTGCCAGATCAGCGTGACGACGAGGATGGGCGTGGACAGCGGCAGCACGATGCGCGTGAAGATGCGCCAGAAGCCGGCGCCGTCCAGCATCGCGGCCTTCACCAGTTCGTCGGGCAGGCCCACGTAGTAGTTGCGGAAGAAGAGCGTGGTGCTGGGCAGCCCGGCCAGCACATGCACGAGGATCAGGCCCCAGATGGAACTGGCGATGCCCAGCCAGCCCAGCACCTGGCTCATCGGCAGCAGCACCACCTGCATCGGCATGAACACGCCGAACAGCAGCAGCGCGAACATCGTCTCGCTGCCGCGGAAGCGCCACTTGCTGAGCACGTAGCCGTTGATGGCGCCGATGGCGGTGGAAACAGCCACCGCCGGCAGCACCATCAGCACGCTGTTCATGAAAAAGGGGCGCAGGCCGCCGCAGTCGGTGCCGGTGCAGGCGCTGCTCCAGGCCTTGGCCCAGGCGGCCAGCGTCGGCTGTGCGGGCCAGGACAGCAGGCTGCCGTTGCGCACCTGCTCCATGTCCTTCAGCGAGGTGGCCAGCATCACGTACAGCGGCGCCAGGAACCAGGCGGCGAAGACCAGCAGCACGGCCCACAGCAGCACGCGGTGCCAGGTGACGTGTTTCATCGCCGCGTCCTCAGCTCTGAATACAGGTAGGGCACGACGATGGCGGCCACCGTGGCCAGCATCACGGTCGCGCTGGCCGCGCCGAGGCCGATCTGGCCGCGCGAAAACGCCATCGCGTACATGAAGGTGGCCGGCAGGTCGGTGGCGAAGCCGGGGCCGCCGGCGGTGAGCGCCATCACCAGGTCGAAGCTCTTGATCGCCAGGTGGCTGACGACCATCAGCGTGCTGAAGAACACCGGCCGCAGACTGGGAATGACGATGCGCCAGTAGATGCGCGGCAGGCTGGCGCCGTCGACCTGGGCCGCCTTGATGATGGCGTCGTCGATGCCGCGCAGCCCGGCCAGGAACAGCGCCATCACGAAACCCGCGCTCTGCCAGACGCCGGCGATGGCGACGCAGTAGATGGCCTTGTCGGGGTTGATCAGCCAGTCGAACGTGAAGCTCTCGAAGCCCCAGCCCTGCACCAGGTGCTCCAGGCCCAGGCCGGGGTTCAGCATCCACTTCCAGGCCGTGCCGGTGACGATGAAGCTGATCGCCATCGGGTACAGGTACACGGTGCGCAGCACACCTTCGGCGCGGATCTTCTGGTCCAGCAGCACGGCCAGCAGCAGGCCCAGGGCCATCGCGCCGCCGATGAACAGCGCGCCGAAGATGGCCATGTTCGTCAGTGCGACGTGGAAACGTTCGCTCTCGAACAGCGCGGCGTACTGGTCGAAGCCGACGATCTCGTAGTTCGGCAGCAGCCGCGAGGCGCTGACCGACAGCAGCCCGTTCCAGGCCATCAGCCCGTAGATGAACAGGAAGCCGATGACGAAAGTGGGCGCGACCACCAGTTTCGGCAGCCAGGCGTTGCGGGGGGCTTGCATGGTGGGGCGGGGCCGCCATGCCGGCGGCCCCTGGGCAGGTCGTCGTTACTTCGTGCGCGCAGCGGCGGCGAGCTTGCTCTGGGCCTGGGCCGCCGTCATCTTGTCGTCGTTCCAGAACTGCGAGACCACGTCCTTGATCGCGCCTTCGGTTGCCGACGGCACGGCCATGCCGTGGGCGATGGACGGCACCAGCGTCCCGCCCTTGGCCGTGGCCACGAAGTCGGCCGCCGAGGCCTTGGCGCAGTCGTCGAACTTGTCCAGCTTCAGGTTCAGCCGCACCGGGATCGAGCCCTTGTTCAGGTTGAAGGTCTCCTGGAACTCGGGCGAGAGGATGGCGCTGGCCAGGTCCTGCTGCGCCTTCTGGTTGGCCTCGTTCTTCAGCTTGAAGAGCGCGAAGCTGTCGACGTTGTAGGTGAAGCTCCTGGCCGTGCCCGGCGCGGCGGCGCACAGGAAGTCCTTGCCCGGCACCTTGCCGGCGGCGACGAACTCGCCCTTGGCCCAGTCGCCCATCAGCTGCATGCCGGCCTCGCCCTTGATGACCATCGCGGTGGCCAGGTTCCAGTCGCGGCCGGGGGCGTTTCTGTCGGTGTAGGACTTCAGCTTCTTGAAGGTCTCCAGCGCCTTCAGCATCACCGGGCCTTTCAGCGTGGTGTCGTCCAGCTGCACCAGGGCCTTCTTGTAGAAGTCGGCACCGCCCACGCCCAGCGCCACACTTTCGAAGGTGGTGAAGTCCTGCCAGTTCTGGCCGCCATGGGCCAGCGGCACGATGCCGGCTTTCTTCAGCGCCTCGGCGGTGGCGAAGAACTCGTCCCAGGTCGTCGGCATCTTGGCGCCGGCCTTCTTCAGCGCCTCGGGGTTGGCCCAGATCCAGTTGACGCGGTGCACGTTCACCGGCGCGGCGACATAGCTGCCCTTGTACTTCAGCCCGTCGGCAATCGGCTTGGGCAGCAGTTCGTCCCACTTCTCGGCCTTGGCCAGCGCATCCATGTTGGCCAGCACGCCTTCACGCGCCCATTCCTGGATCGACGGCCCCTTGATCTGCGCCGCGGCCGGCGCATTGCCCGAGACCACACGCGACTTCAGCACCGTCATCGCCGAGTCGCCACCGCCGCCGGCCACCGCGAAGTCCTTCCAGGTGTGGCCCTTGGCCTGCATCGTTGCCTTCAGCGACGCAGCGGCCTTGGCTTCACCGCCGCTGGTCCACCAGTGCAGCACCTCGACCTCGCCGGCGTTGGCACCCAGCGCAGCGACGGCCAGCGCCAGCGCGCCGAGGGTGGGGATGTGTTTGTGCTTCATGCTCTGTCTCCTTGCGAACCGTTGATTAGAACCACCACTCGACCTGGGCGCCATAGCTGGTGCCCGAGGTCTTGTCAGCAAATGCGGCCTGGCCGGTGACGTTGCCGGCGGCGGCGTTCCACTTGGCCGTGGTGACGTAGAGGCGGAACTCCGGCCGTGTCCAGAAGTCCGGGCCCACCGACAGCGTCGGCGCGATCGTCAGTTTGCTGAGCTTGGCGGTGGCGGCGTTGTCGGGCTTGAACTGCGAGTAGCCGGCTTCGGTGACGAGCTTGAAGTTGCGTGTGAACGCATAAGAGACACGGCCGCCGATGCTGGCCGAATCGGTGGTCGTGCCGGCGGCGCTTTTCTCGCTGGCCAGCAGCAGCAGGGCCTGGCCACCGAGCTTGCCGCTCTGGCCGTTGACGGTCTCCACGATGCGCCAGCTCTTGGCGGCCGAGCCCGCCGTCAGGTCGCCGAAGTTGGCGTTCAGCGCCGTCGAGCCCTGCGCGACCTGCACCCACAGCGCGTTGCTGAGCGACGTGCCGAAGAGCTTCCCCTGGTCGTGGCGCAGCGTCAGGCCGACGCCGCTGGTGCCGCCGGTGAAGTCGCCCTTGGTCGCGGTGAAGAAGAGGTTCAGCGCACCGCCGGCGTTGGTCGGCAGGCCCAGGTATTCGACGTTGACGCGGTTGCCCGGCTTCGTGGCGTCGGCATCGGTCTTGTAGAAGGCCATGCCCAGCTTGCCGGCGCCCAGCGGCTGGCCGCGGAAACCGGCGCCGACGCCGGCCATCTCGACGAAGAAGGTGTCGACGATGTGCACGTCGCCGCGGCGGCCACGTTCCTTGCCGATCCAGAAGGTGGCGTCGGGCGCGATGTCGAAGCCCTTGGCCTCGGCCCACATCTGTGCGATGCCCATGCCGCTGCCGTTGGTGTCGGTGGCGCCGGTGTAGTGGTTGGTCATCAGCGCGACCTTGTAGTCGACGCCGTCCTTCTGGAAGCCTTGCGAGAGCTGGAACTCGCCGTAGAAGTCGCATTCGTTGCCCAGTCTGTACTTCATGCCGCGGCTGCCACCGCCCAGGCCGTAGCAGGCGCGAGAGGCGTTGTCGGTGCTGGTGAGGCCGGGGC
>JBASTF010000580.1:0-3848 GCA_049274755.1 Rubrivivax sp.
CGTGTGGGCAGGCGCAGCCGCAGCGCACCGCTGTCGCTCATCGCCGGGCTCCGCGCTGTGGCCGGGTGTTCGGGCCTAGGCGCTGGCCAGCAGCGTGCGGGCGTCCTGCGTGGTGGCCGCCATCGGAATGATCTGGTCGATGGAGGTTTCCTCCAGCACCGTGGCCACCATGCCTTGCGCACCGCACAGCACCATGCGCGCGCCCTTGACGTTCAGCGCCCGTGCGGCACCGATCAGCAGGCGGATGCCCATCGACGCCACGAAGTCCACGCCCGACAGGTCCACGATCACGTTGCGGCCCGGCGCCGCCACCGCGGCATGGAAGCGCACGCCGATGGCGTCCGCACCCGGCGCGTCCAGGCGGCCGCTGAGGCTCACCGAGCCGATGTTGTCGACAACTTCTGCCACCTGCAGGTCCATCATGTTCCCCTCCAGGGCGCAGGCTAGAGGTGGTTGACGACAGTTTCGTGACAGCCATCGTCATGCCGCGCTGCGGCGCAGCAGCAGCATCGTGATGTCGTCGGCCTGCGGCGCCGCGCCGCGGTGCGCGGCCAGGGCCGACAGCAGTTGCTGCGCCAGCGTCTCCAGCGGCAGGCCGCGGCCCTGGTGCAGCAAGACCTCGACACGGTCGACGCCGAAGGCCTGGGCCCGGTCGTCCTCGGCCTCGAACACACCGTCGGTGGCCAGCGCCAGCAGGTCGCCCGGCAGCAGGTCCAGTTCGACCGGCGGGCGCAGCTTGGCGATGGGCATGGCGCCCATCGGGAAACTCGTCGAGCGGTGGCGTTCGCAGGCGCCATCGGCCGCGCGGTACAGCAGGATCGGCGCCTGGCCGCCGCTGAGGTAGCGCAGGTGGTGCGTCGCCGGGTCCAGCAAGCCGACGAAGGCGGTGACGAAGCGGCCGTCGGCGGCACTGTCGGCCAGCTGGTCGTTGACATGGCGGAAAGCCGATTCCAGATCGCTGCCCAGGCGCAAGGCCATGCGCAGCATGGCCTGCATCTGCGTCACCGCCAGCGCCGGTGCAATGCCGTGGCCGGCGGCGTCGCCCAGCACCAGGGCCAGCCCACCCGGCCCGAGCACGGCGTCATAGGTGTCGCCGCCGGTCTGCTCGGCCGGCAGGAAGGTGGCGTGCATCTCGTAGCCGGGCAGCTGCGGCAAGCTCGCCGGCAGCGTGCCCAGCTGCACCACACGCGCCAGCTCCAGTTCCTGGCGCAGGCGTTCGCCGTCGAGCAGCGCCGCCGTCATGCGCACACGCGACAGCGCCATCGCGCACTGCGCTGCCAGGGCCTCGGCCAGGCCCAGGTCGTTGTCGACGAACACACCGCCCTGCTTGTTCAGCACCTGCATCACGCCGATCAGGGCGCCGGTGTGGTCGATCAGCGGCACGGTGACGCTGCAGCGTGTGTGGAAGCCCGAGCGCCGGTCGACCGCACGGT
This sequence comes from Rubrivivax sp., assembly GCA_049274755.1. Classification (GTDB taxonomy): domain Bacteria; phylum Pseudomonadota; class Gammaproteobacteria; order Burkholderiales; family Burkholderiaceae_C; genus Rubrivivax. The sequence continues at coordinate 1,434 of JBASTF010000580.1, forward strand.
CGAAACGCGGGTCGGCATAACAGTCGGGCACGTTGATCGTCGTGCGTTCACGGGCGCTGGCGCCGACCAGGCCCTGGCCCACCGGAATGCGCACGCTGCCGATGTCGGCGGCGATCTCCAGCACCAGTTCGTCGTGCGCTGCGTCCAGCAGCCAGACCGAGGCACGTTCGGCACGCAGTGTCTGCCGTGCAGCGTCGGTCACCGCCGCCAGCATCGAACCCAGGTCGAACGGCGCCGCCAGGGCCCGCGTCACCGCAAGCACGGTTTCCAGGTCCTGCCGGGACAGATCTTCGGTGCGGCGCCGGGTCTTCATCATCGTGTGGCCGGCGATTGTGCCCGCCGCCGCGCCGCATCAGCCCAGCGCATCCACCACGTGCACACCGACCTGGGCCGCCTTGGCCCGGCGCTTGGCCGCCGCAGCGCCGCTGGCGATGCGTTCGGCGCGCTGCTCGGTGTTGGCCGGCACGCGGAAGACGCCGATGGAGATGGTCGTCAGCGGGTGGAAGCGCATCACGCCGTGGCGGTCTTCGGCCTCGACACCACCGGCCAGGCGCTCGGCCTCGTCGTAGAGGTCCAGCGCCTGCTGGTTGAAGCTCTCGACGATGGACTCGCAGCGCCGGTCCCAGTCGTCGCTCTGGAACAGCATGATGAAGTCGTCGCCGCCGACATGGCCGACGAAGTCGCGCCGCGGGTCGGCCTGGGCCGTGATGCAGCGCGAGGCCAGCAGGATCATCTCGTCGCCGCGCCAGTAGCCGTACTGGTCGTTGAAGGGCTTGAAGTGGTTCAGGTCGGCGTAGCAGGCCACGAAGTCGCGGCCCGAGCGCAGCAGGCGTTCGATGTGCTGCGTGATCGGAATGTTGCCCGGCAGCAGCGTCAGCGGGTTGGCATGGCGCGCCGCCTCGATGCGCGCTTCGGTGACCGTGCGCACCAGCTGTTCGCCGCTGCCCAGGCCGCGGTAGCGCCCACCTTCGGTGATGATCACACCCTCGGCCAGGTAACGCTGGTCTTCCGAGGTGAGGATGGCCGTCAGCTCGTCCAGCCCCGCATGCAGGTCCAGGATGCGCGGCGCCAGGTTGGCGAACAGCGTGCAGGGCCGGCGGCCGAACAACTCCTTGAAATAGGGTTTGGCATAGCGGTCGACAAACTGCTGGCGGCCGACGATGCCCAGCGGGCGGCCCCCGTCGACGATGGCCACCGCACGCAGGCTCTCGTCGGCGGCGAAGGCGTCGAACAGCTCCTGGTTCGTGCAGCTCGTGGCCAGCGCCGGCACCTCGTCGAGCAGCTGCGAGGGCGTGGCGCGCTGCTGCGTGTTGCGCCGGCGTTCAGGAAACACCGCCAGCTCCTTGCTGCGGATGACCTCCAGCGCTTCGGCCGGCACCTGCTCGGCCGGCGGCCAGGCCGGGCGGCCCAGCAGCCAGCCCTGGCCGTAGCCGATGTTCAGATCGCGCACCAGGCGCAGTTCGTCGGCGGTTTCGATGCCCTCGGCCACCAGCTGCGAGCCCAGGGTCTGCGAGATCTGCGCCAGCGCACGCAGCGTCTGCAGCTTCTCGGCATGCTGCGGCAGGTCGTGGGTGAAGTACTTGTCGATCTTCACGATCTCGGGCTTCAGCTCCGACCACAGGCGCAGGCTGGAGCGGCCGTCGCCGAAATCGTCCAGCGCCAGCCCCGCGCCATGGCGGCGCAGCCGCCGCACGGCCACCGCGAGGGCGTCGAAGTCGCGCACATGTTCGTGTTCAGTGAGCTCGACGACCACACCCGACGGTGCCACCGCGGCGTTGTGCATCACCGAGAGGATGGACTCGATGTCGCGCTGCGCCAGCGCCGTCACCAGCGCACCGGCGCTGAGGTTGACGAAGAGCTTGCCGCGGCCGCCGCTGCGGCTCCAGCGGTACAGCGCCAGGCGCACACATTCCAGTTCGAGCTCGATGGACAGGCCTTCGGCCCGCGCCGCAGCGAACAGTGCGTCGGGCGTGCGCCAGGGGCAATCGGCCGGCGTGCGGATCAGCGCTTCATGGGCGAACAGCGTGCCGTCGGCCAGCTGCACGATGGGCTGGAAGTGCGGCACCAGGGCCCGCGCCTCGATCAAGGCCCGCACCGTGTTGTGGCGGCTGGGGGTCGAAACGCTGTCGGTCGGCACAGATGTCATCGGGCAGGCAAGCCAAACATGGTGGAGTCCACATGCTGGCGCAGCGGGCCGGCGGCGATCGGCGCATCAGCGGCAACGGCATGGCACTCGTCGGTGCATGGTGGCCAGCCGCCGTCACCAAGCTGTCGCACAAGCTTGTTAGACAACTTCAAGACCGGCGGCGCAGCAGGCACAACGCCAGTGCCAGCGCCAGCAACCAGCCGGCGCCCATGGCGCCGCCACCACCACCGCCGTCGCCACCATCGGCCGGCGGGGTGCCGGGCGCGTCC
>JBASTF010000581.1:0-17363 GCA_049274755.1 Rubrivivax sp.
GCCGGCGCCAGCGCCACCGAGCGTTGCGTGCGCAGGAACAGCGGCGCACCCAGGCGCCGCTCCAGCGCCTGGATCGCCGTTGTCAGCGGCGGCTGCGTCATGTGCAGCCGCGCGGCGGCGCGGCCGAAGTGCAGTTCCTCGGCCACGGCGACAAACTGGCGCAGCGCGCGCAACTCGCTCATCGATACGCTCCATGGATCAATCCAGGCCAGACAATATATTGGACGCAGAAGTCCATGCTGGCCATACTTGCCGGCTGCACCCGCCCAGCCAGCCAGGAGACACCCCGCCATGAGCTCGAACCGCCGCTCGAAGAACATCACCGAAGGCGTTGCCCGCGCACCGAACCGCTCGATGTACTACGCGATGGGCTACACCGAATCCGACTTCGGCAAGCCCATGATCGGCGTCGCCAACGGCCACAGCACGATCACGCCCTGCAACTCCGGCCTGCAGAAGCTGGCCGACGTGGCCGTCGACAGCCTGAAGGCCGCTGGCGCCAACCCGCAGATCTTCGGCACACCGACCATCAGCGACGGCATGGCCATGGGCACCGAGGGCATGAAATACAGCCTGGTGAGCCGCGAGGTCATCGCCGACTGCGTGGAAACCTGCGTCGGCGGCCAGTGGATGGACGGTGTGCTCGTCATCGGTGGCTGCGACAAGAACATGCCCGGCGGCATGATGGGCATGCTGCGCGCCAACGTGCCGGCCATCTACGTCTATGGCGGCACCATCCTGCCCGGCAAGTACAAGGGCCAGGACCTGAACATCGTCAGCGTCTTCGAAGCCGTGGGCCAGTTCAGCGCCGGCAAGATGAGCGAAGAGGACTTCTGCCAGATCGAGCGCCGCGCCATCCCCGGCAGCGGCAGCTGCGGCGGCATGTACACCGCGAACACGATGAGCTCGGCCTTCGAGGCCCTGGGCATGAGCCTGCCGTTTGCGTCGACGATGGCCAACGTCGAAGACCCCATCGTCGCGCACACCGCCGAGGCCGCGCGTGTGCTGGTGGAAGCGGTGAAGGCCGACCTGAAACCACGCGACATCGTCACGAAGAAGAGCATCGAAAACGCCGTCGCCGTCATCATGGCCACCGGCGGCAGCACCAACGCCGTGCTGCACTTCCTGGCCATCGCCCATGCTGCCGGCGTCGAGTGGAGCATCGACGACTTCGAGCGTGTGCGCCGCCAGGTGCCGGTACTCTGCGACCTGAAGCCCAGCGGCAGGTACCTGGCCGTGGACCTGCACCGTGCCGGCGGCATTCCGGCGGTGATGAAGGTGCTGCTCGACGCCGGCCTGCTGCACGGCGACTGCATCACGATCACCGGCAAGACCGTGGCCGAGAACCTGAAAGACGAGCCGCCGCTGCGTGCCGACCAGGACGTGATCCGCCCCATCGTGAACCCGATGTACGAACAAGGCCACCTTGCCATCCTGAAGGGCAACCTCAGCCCCGAAGGCTGCGTGGCCAAGATCACCGGGCTGAAGAACCCCGTCATCACCGGCCCGGCCCGTGTGTTCGACGACGAGCAGAGTGCACTGGCCGCCATCATGGCCGGCAAGATCCAGGCGGGCGACGTGATGGTGCTGCGTTACCTCGGCCCCAAGGGCGGCCCCGGCATGCCGGAGATGCTGGCGCCCACCGGCGCGCTGATCGGCCAGGGCCTGGGCGAAAGTGTGGGCCTGATCACCGACGGCCGCTTCTCGGGCGGCACCTGGGGCATGGTGGTCGGCCACGTGGCGCCGGAAGCCCATGCCGGCGGCTTGATCGCCCTGGTGCACGAAGGCGACAGCATCACGATCGACGCGCACCAGCTGCTGCTGGAGCTGAACGTGCCGGCCGACGAGATTGCACGCCGCCGCGCCAGCTGGCAACAGCCGGCACTGCGCTACACGCGCGGCGTGCTCGGCAAGTTCGCGAAGAATGCGACCACGGCCAGCCGCGGCGCGGTGCTCGACGGCGACTGAACGCTACATCCGCGGCTCGCGCCGCTCTTCTTCGTCACTGCCGGCGCGCGCCGCCTGCTCCTTGGCGCGGTCGGCGGCGTCGCGGATCACCTTGACGCGGCGCTCGCGGCGCACGTTCAGGCCCAGCGCTTCCATGTCGCGCTGGCGCCGCGTTTCCTTCTTCAGTTCCATCTTGTCGATGGCGCGGCGCTGCGTGAAGCCGGTGGCGTCGGCCACCGCCCACCACAGCGCCGCCAGCCCGAAGGGCAGCAGGATCCAGCCCCAGTGCCAGCCGGCCACGGGGCTCACGTCACCCAGGTACAGTGCACCGAGCACCAGCCCGGCGATCAGGAACCACATCGTCCACCCCTCAGGGCCATGGCGCTACCATGGTGTCCACCACTGTAGCCGATGCGCCCCCTGCTCATGAAATCCGCGCTCCCTGCCGCCCTGCTGTGCACCGCCTTGCTGGCCGGCACACCGGCCTGGGCCAGCCCGGAACTGGCGCAGGCACGCATCTGCATGGGCTGCCACGGCGTGGCCGACAAGAAGCTGGGGCCGACCTTCCGCGACATCGCCAACCGCTACGCCGGGCAGCGCGATGCCGCGGCGCGGCTGGCGGACCGCATCCGCAACGGCAGCATGGGCGCCTGGGGCCAGGTGCCGATGCCGGCCAACCCCAAGGTCACGCCCGACGAAGCACGCCAGCTGGCGGCCTGGGTGCTGACGCTGAAGTAGCGGCGGCGCCGCGCTCAGCACCAGCCGGCCTGCCGCGCCAGCTGCCACAGCCCGTCGGCCGCGAGTGGGCGTGTACCGACACTGGCCTCGCGGTCCCACAGCGCAAACGCGCGCCGGTAGCGTTCGCACAAGGCGGCTTCCCCCACCAGTACCAGCGGCGCCGCGGCATCGCTGTCCGGCAGGCCCGCAGCCAGTTCGGTGCCGATCAGCAGCCCGGACAGATAGTCCACCAGCCCGGTGGCCGGCAGCTCGTCGAACAGCCCCAGCGTGCGCACGCTGAACAGCAGCCTGGCGATGTCGGCACCGCCCGCCTCGCGCGCCGCCCTCACACCGCGGTCGAAGGCAGCGCCGTCGAAGCCGGTGGACGCGGCCATCAGTCGGCCCAGCACTGAGTGTTCGCGCAGCAGCGCAAACAGCTCGCCGGTCATGCGGGTGGCAAAGGCTTCGAGCCGGCCCTGGCGCAGCTGCACCCACTTGCTGTGGGTGCCGGGCAGCACGACGGTGGCGCCTGCCGCCAGCGCCGGCCTTTCGGCCAGCAGACCCAGCAACTGCGTCTCTTCGCCGCGCATCACGTCGGGCTGGCCGTTGGCGGCGCGGTCGCGCACACCGGGCACGATGTGCACCCGCAGGCCATCGCTGCCGTCCACGGCGGCCAGATGGTCCTGCAGCCGGCCCAGCACCAGCGGGCAGGCGGCATACGCTGCTTCGCGCCAGCCGTGCTGGCTGCCGACCATGCCGCAGGCCAGCACCGGCACGCCCGGGGCCAGCCAGTCACCGGCCAGCGCACGCAGCGCCGCTTCGAAACGCGCGGCGCCGCCGGCCAGCCGTGAAGCACCATCGTCGCTGGCACGCTGCTCCAGCACCTGGCCTTCGGCGCCCAGCCGGTAGGCACGCAGCTGGCTGCTGCCCCAGTCCAGCGCGATCAGCCGCGTGCTGCTCACCGTTCGAAAGCCCGGTAGGCAGCGACAAAAGCGGCGGCCTGCGTGGCCGTGGTCTCGGGCGGCTGCCCCGGGCGGTACAGCTCGCTGCCGAGGCCGGCACCGGCACAGCCGGCCCGCAGGTAGTCGGCCAGGTTGGCCGGGCTGACACCGCCGACGGCCAGCAGCGGCAAACCGGGTGGCAACACCGCACGCATGGCCTTCACATGGCCCGGGCCCAGTGTTGCAGCGGGGAACACCTTCACCGCGGCGGCACCGGCCCGGTGGGCCGCGAAGACCTCGCTCGGCGTCATCGCGCCGGGCAGCGCGATCAGCCCGCGCGCCACGCTGTCGGCCACCAGGGCCACGTCGACATGCGGCGAAACGGCCAGCCGGCCGCCAGCGGCCTGCAGGGCATCGAGGTCCTGCGCCGTCAGCACGGTGCCGGCCCCGACCAGGGCCTGCGGCGCCAGCTGCACGATGGCACGCACGCTGTCGGCCCAGCCGGGTGAATTGGTCGGCACCTCGATGGTGTCGAAACCCGCCTCCAGCAGCACGCGGGCATGGGCCAGCGCTTCGGGCGGCGTGATGCCACGCAGGATGGCGACGAGGGGCAGTGCGGTGGGCCAGGTCATTCAGTGCAGGGCCGCATCGGCGGCGTCGAAGAAGTGCAGGGCCTGGGCATCGACAGCCAGCGACACGGTGCCCGACAGCCTGGTGTCGCCGTCGGGCGCCAGCACGACGATCTCGCCCAGCGAACTGCGAAGGTAGCAGAAGGCGCGGTCGCCCAGGTGTTCCACGGCCTGGGTTTCGCAATCGTGCAGCGTCAGCCCCAGCTGGCCCGGGCCGGCCTGGCCGAGCTTCGCATGTTCGGGCCGAAAGCCCAGCGTGCGAACGCTGCCCGACAGCCGCAGCGGCAGCAGCAGTTCGGCGCCTTCGATCTGCAGCCGCGAACCGGCCGGGTGCTCGGACTGCGCCTGCACGGCGAAGAAGTTCATGCGCGGTGTGCCGATGAAGCCGGCGACAAACAGGTTGGCCGGCTGGCGGTACAGCTGCAGCGGCGGCCCCACCTGCTCGACATGGCCTTTGCGCAGCACGACGATCTGGTCGGCCAGCGTCATCGCCTCGGTCTGGTCGTGAGTGACGTAGACGGCTGTGGACTTCAGCTGGCGCTGCAGCCGCGCAATCTCCAGCCGCAGCCGCACACGCAGTTCCAGATCGAGGTTGGACAGCGGCTCGTCGTAGAGGAACACCTCGGGCCGGCGGATCATCGCGCGGCCCATCGCCACACGCTGGCGCTGGCCGCCGGACAGCTGGCGCGGGTAGCGCTCCAGCAGCGGCGTCAGCTCCAGCAGTTCGGCGATCTGGTCCACACGCTGCTGCAGTTCGGCCGCAGCCACCCGGGCCATGCGCAGCGGAAAACCCAGGTTCTGTCGCACTGTCTTGTGCGGGTACAGCGCGTAGTTCTGGAACACCAGGGCGCAGCCGCGGTCCGACGGCGGCAGGTCGTTGACGACACGGCCGCCGACCAGCACCTCGCCGCCGCTCGGCGTTTCCAGCCCGGCGATCATGCGCAGCAGCGTGCTCTTGCCGCAGCCCGAAGGCCCCAGCAGCACGGTGACCTGGCCGTCGGGCATCGTCAGATCGAGGTTGGGAATCACTTCCACGTCGCCGAAGCGCTTGCGGATGGAGCGGAGCTGGATGTCTGCCATTCAAATGCCGTTGTGCTGTTGCGCGAGGCCGCGCTGGATGTTGGATTCGGTGAGGCCGAGCAGGGTCTGCATCGCCAGCCGCGCGCGCGCCGGTTCGCGGGCCCAGATCGCGTCCAGCACCTCGCGGTGCAGCGGCAGGCTGCGCCGCGGCGCGCCGGGCTGGCCCATCGAGACCTCGAAGGACATGCGCAGCGCGGCTTCGATCAGCGCGCCGAAGGTGACGAGAAAGGGGTTGCCGGTGGCCGCGAGGATGGCGCGGTGGAAGTCCAGGTCGGGGCCGGCATAGGCCACGGGGTCCATGCCGGCGGCGTCCATCATGCGGTAGGCCCGTTCGATGATGGCGATGGCGGCGTCGGCCGCACTGGCCGCGGCAATCTCGCAGGCCGCAGGTTCGACGATGCGGCGCAGTTGCAGCAGGTGCTGCGAGATGCCGGCGCGGTCGCCGCTGGTCCAGGCCCAGCGCAGCACGTCTTCGTCGAGCATGTTCCATTGCATGCGCGGCAGCACCCAGGTGCCGGCCTTCTGCCGCGAAGCCAGCAAGCCCTTGGCCTTCAGCCGCGCCAGCGCTTCGCGCACCGAGGTGCGGGCCACGCCCAGTTGCTCGGACAGCTCCACCTCGGTCGGCAGCACGGTGTCGGCCGGCCATTCGCCGGACAGCACGCGGCGCGCCAGGATCTCGGTCAATGTCTCCTTCATTGTCTGACATATTAACAACAAGCATGCACGACCCGCTCATCAGTTTCCCGAGGATCGACATGCAAAAGCATTGGGTTTGCACCGATCACGGACGTTTATTTGTCTGTCATATTCACGTCTCGATCTGAACCCGGAAACGCCGATGAAGCACCACGCCCCTGCCGTCGACCAGCCCCGCCGCCGCCTGCTGCAGGCCGCCGCCGGTGCTGCGCTGGCCTTCCCCGCGATTGCGCAGACCAAGCCCTTTGCCGGGCTGAAGCTGCGCGGCGCCGTCTACCAGCACGGTTTCTTCAACCACCTGAAGAAATACATCCCCGAGTTCGAGGCCAGCACCGGCATGACGGTGGACCTGCAGCTCTCGGCCTTCCCGGTCTACAACCAGCAGGCCGACCTGGAACTCTCGTCGGGCGGCAGCGCCTGGGACTTCTGCAACGTCACCTTCATCCTCGCCGCACGCTGGGTGGCGGCCGGGCTGCTGGCCAACCTGGATGAGTTTTCGCGCAACCCCAAGTACACGCCGGGCAGCTGGAACCCCGACGACTTCGTGAAGGGTGCGCAGGTGCCCTATGTCGGCACCGACGGCAAGACCTACGGCTACGCCTGGGAAGGCGGCGCGATGCTGATGGGCATCAGCCGCATGGACCTGATGAAAAAACACGGCCTGAAGGTGCCGCAGACCTTCGACGAGCTGATGAAGACGGCCGAGGCCATCAACGGCCGCGACGAGGTCACCGGCTTCGTCAGCTCCAACCTGCACCATTGGTTCCTGCCGCCCTACCTGCAGGGCTTCGGCGGCGACGTGTTTGCCAACCCGCCGGCCGACATCAAGCCGGCACTGGACACGGCGGCGGCCGTGCAGGCCGTGGACTTCTATGGCCAGCTGCTCAGCAAATACAGCCCCAAGGGTGTGCTGGGCTACACCGAAGACCAGGCACGTTCGGCGCTGATCGGCGGGCGCTCGAACATCTTCATCCACTCCAGTTCCTGGGTCACGGCCATGCTGACGGCACCCGAGAGCAAGGTGAAGGACACGGCCCTGGTGGCGCGCATGCCGGCCGGGCCCAGGGGCGACTTCCCGGCCTCGAACAGCCAGGGCCTGGGCATTCCGAAAAACGCCAAGAACAAGGAAGCGGCCTGGGCCTTCATCCAATGGGCGCTGAGCCCCGAGCTCAGTGCCCGCATCGTCAAGGACACCGGACACTCGTCGCTGTGCCGGCGCTCCGTCATCGAAAGCGCCGAGTACAAGCGCATCAACACCATCAACGGCCAGGACCTGGGCAAGCTCTTCCTCGAAGTGCTGGAGCAGCCGGCCAAGGGCCGCAACTACATGGCCTACCGCACGGTGAAGGAGTTCCCGCTGGTGGGCGACGCCATCAACAAGGCCGTCGAACGTGTGGTCTCGGGCCAGCAAGGCGCGGCCGACTCGATGAAGGCGGCGCAGGACGCCGCGTTGAGCAGCCTGCGCCGCGCCGGCGCCAAGGTCTGACGCCACAACGATGGCCGCAGCCTCGTACGAGCAGCAACGCCAGCGTTTTGCGCGGCTGGCGCTGGCGCCCAGCCTGCTGTTCCTGCTGCTGGTGGCGGGGCTGCCGACGCTGTTCCTCGTCGTCACCAGCCTGACGCCGGCGGCCCTGGTGAACCCCGGCTCGCTGACGAACTTCGACGAGCCGCTGCGCAACTACAAGCTGCTGGCCGGCGACCCGCGTTTCCTCGGCTCGCTGTGGGTGCAGGCACGGCTGTCGCTGTATTCGGTGACGCTGCAGGTGCTGCTGGGCACCGGCCTGGCGCTGCTGGTGCATGCCACGCAGGGGCGCTGGCACAACCTGCGCAACCTCTTCGTCATTCCGATGGTGCTGCCGCCCATCGTCGTGGCGGTGATCTGGAAGCTGATCTACACGCCCGACATCAGCCCGATCTACCACGCCGCGAAGGCGCTGGGCTGGGCACTGCCGGCCTTCACCACCAGCCCCGACTTCGCACTGGCCGCCATCGTCGTCGCCGACACCTGGGAGTGGGCGCCGTTCACCTTCCTGATGGTGCTGGCGGCCTTGCAGAACCTGCCGACCGAATATGTCGAAGCCGCACGCATGGACGGGGCCGGGCCGCTGGCGCAGTTTGGCCACATCGTGCTGCCCTACATCGCGCCGGTGCTGCTGGTGTGCACGCTGTTCCGCGTCATCGACAGCATCAAGGCCTTCCCACTGATCTTCCTGCTCACCGGCGGCGGGCCCGGCGAGGTGACCGAGGTGACAAACTACTACGCCTACCTGCTGGCCTTCAACTTCGGCGAACTGGGTTACTCCAGCGCCGTCACCGTGGTGCTGCTGGCCGCCACCGTGCTGATCAGCTGGGCCGCGATGCGCGCCGGCCGCCAGACACAGGGGATGGAATGAAAGCGCGCCTGCTGCGCTGGAGCGTGCCGCTGGTGCTGCTGCTGATGCTGCTGCCCTTTTTGTGGCTGCTGCAGATGTCGTTCAAGCCCACGGCGCTGATCCTGGAGTTCCCGCCACGCCTGCTGTTCACACCGACGCTGGAGCACTACACCAGCCTGTGGAAAGACGGTTTCCCCGAGGCCTTCGTCAACAGCCTGGTGACCAGCAGCGTCTCGACGCTGCTGGCGCTGTTGTTCGGCGTGCCGGCGGCCTATGCGCTGTCGCGCTGGAGCGGCCGTGGCCGCTTCGGCCTGGGCCTGGGCATCCTGCTGACACGCATGGCACCGCCGATCGCCTTCACGATTCCGTTTTTCCTGGCCTACCGCTGGCTGGGGCTGCAGGACACACGCACCGGGCTGATCCTGATCTACATGACCTTCAACCTGCCGCTGGTCATCTGGATGATGCAGCCGTTTTTCGACGCCGTGCCACGTTCGCTGGAAGAAGCGGCGCTGATGGACGGCGCAGGCTTCCCCACCGTGTTCGCCGAGATCGTGATGCCGATGGCCACGGCCGGCATCGCGGCCACCGCCATCCTGTGTTTTCTCTATGCCTGGAACGACTTCTTCTTTGCGCTGATCCTCACCCGCACCGACGCCCGCACGGCGCCGGTGGCGGTGGTGAACTTCATGAACTACGAGGGCTGGGAATGGGGAAAGATCGCCGCCGGCGGCTCGCTGGTGATGGCGCCGGTGCTGCTGTTTTCGATGCTGGTGCGCAAGTACCTGGTCAGCGGCCTGACCGCCGGCGCGGTGAAGGGTTGACGGCATGCTGCCCCCGAATCTGAGCGGACAGACCCGCCTGGTGCCCATCCTGGCGCACCCGGTCGGCCATGTGAAAGCCCCACGCAGCTACAACCCGGCCTTTGCCGCCGCCGGGCTGGACTGGTGCCAGGTGGCGATGGGCGTGCACCCCGACGCTCTGGCCGACACATTGGCCGTGCTGGCCCGCGTGACGAACCTGCAGGGCGTGAACCTGACGATCCCGCACAAGGCCCAGGGCTTCCGCCTGTGCCGCTGGCTGACGCGCGAGGCTCGCAGCAGCGGCACGGTCAACACGCTGCGGCTGGAAGCCGATGGCGCCTGGGCCGGCAGCAACTCCGACGGCATCGGCTTCGTCGGCGCAGCGCGCGCCCATGGCCTGCTGGACCGCACGCGGCCGGTGGTCATCGCCGGCGGCGGTGGCGCCGGCACGGCGATTGCGTTTGCGCTGCTGGAAGCCGGTGTGCAGGATCTGCAGATCTGGGACAGCGACGGCGCGCGCACACAAGCACTGCTGGCGGCGCTGCGCGCCGCCCATCCGCAATGCCGCATCGGCGATGAACGCAGCGCCGTCCAACGTGCCGGCCTCGCCGTCAACGCCACGCCGATGGGCCTGCATGCCGAGGACGCAGCACCGCTGGACGCCGCCGCGCTGCCCGCCGATGCGGCCCTGTTCGACATCATCGCCGCGCGCGACACCGAGCTGATGGCCGCCGCCGCCGCACGCGGCCTGCGTGTGCTCGGCGGCCGCGCGATGGTGGAGCACCAGCTCGCGCACCAGATCGCGTTCTGGCGCGGCGACCCCTTCCCCCTGGAGAGACAAGCGCCATGAAGCGCAAGCACATCATCCTCGTCATCACCGACCAGCAGCGCTACGACACCATCGCGGCGCTTGGTTTCCCCTACATGCAGACACCCAACCTCGACCGCCTGGTGCGCGAGGGCACGGTGTTCGAGCAATGCCACATCACGGCGCCGAGCTGCGTGCCCTCGCGCGCCAGCCTGTTCAACGGCTACTACCCGCATGTCACCGGCATCCTGCGCAACGGCCAGCCCTGGCAGCGCACCTGGGTGCAGACCCTGGCCGACCAGGGCTACCACTGCGTCAACGTCGGCAAGATGCACACCATCCCCTACGACGCGAAGGCCGGCTTCCACGAACGTTTCGTGATGGAGAACAAGGACCGCTACTACGAAGGCCGCTGGTACGCCGACGAGTGGGACAAGGCCCTGGTGGCCCGCGGCCAGATCAAGCCCTCGCGAGAACGCTACCGCCAGTGGCCCGACTACAAGGAGCGACTGGGCGCCTACGAGTGGACGCTGCCCAAGGAATCGCATGCCGACTTCTTCGTCGGCGACCTGGCCTGCTGGTGGCTGGAAACACGGCCCAAGCCCGAGGCGCTGTTCATGCAGGTGGGGTTCCTCGGCCCGCACCCGCCCTACGACCCGCTGCCGGACTACGCCAAGCACTACCTGGCGTGCGAAGACCTGCCGGTGCCGCCGGCCGTGCCGCCCGACCTGGACGACCTGCCGGAATTCCTGAAGGCCAAACGCCTGCACGACGCCGGCGAAGACCACGACGCAGTGCTGTGGTCGCTGACCCCCACCGAGGCCCAGCTGCGCCGCTTGCGTGCCTACTACCTGGCCAACGTGACGATGATCGACGAGGCGCTGGGCCAACTGCTGGCGACGCTGGAGCGCAAGGGTTACCTCGACGAGTCGCTGATCGTCTTCACCGCCGACCATGGCGACAACCTGGGCGACCACGGGCTGTCGCAGAAGTGGTCGATGTACGACACCATCACCCGCGTGCCGGCCATCTTCTGGGCGCCGGGCGAGGTGCCGGCCGGCCAGCGCCACGGCGGCCTGTGCCAGCTGTTCGACATCGGCCCCACGCTGCTGGAATGGGCGGGCGCGCCGCTGCCGCCTGCTTGCCAGGCACAAAGCCTGATGCCGGCGCTGCGCGGCGACACCTGGGCCGGCCGCGACATGGTGTTTGCCGAGCAGGCCGGCGACGTGGTGCTGACCGGCGCCGCGCTGTTCAGCATGGCGCGCGACAAGCGCTACAAGCTGGTGCAGATCCTGGACAGCGCCGACGGCCAGCTGTTCGACCTGGAAACCGACCCCGGCGAAGACCACAACCGCTGGAACGACCCGGCGTTGGCCGCGCAGAAGACGCGGCTGCTGCAGGCCTTGCTGGACTGGCGCATGCGCAGCTCGGTGCAGACGATGGGTGTGATGGCCCACGCACGCTGAAACGCGGCTGCGCCGCAATGCGCCGGGCGGCGACGAGCGCCGCCGCCCGAACCTTCAGTTGGTCTGGGCCAACTGCTCCAGGATGGCCGGGTTTTCCAGCGTCGACGTGTCCTGCGTGATGGCCTCGCCCTTGGCGATGCTGCGCAGCAGCCGGCGCATGATCTTGCCGCTGCGTGTTTTCGGCAGGTTGTCGCCGAAACGGATGTCCTTGGGCTTGGCGATGGGCCCGATCTCCTTGGCCACCCAGTTGCGCAATTCGTTCGCGATCTTCTTCGCTTCGTCGCCGGTCGGCCGCGGGCGCTTCAGCACGACGAAGGCACAGATGGCTTCACCGGTGGTGTCGTCGGGCCGGCCGACAACGGCGGCTTCGGCGACGAGTTCGGTGTGGCTGACCAGGGCCGACTCGATCTCCATCGTGCCCATGCGGTGGCCACTGACGTTCAACACGTCGTCGATGCGGCCGGTGATCGTGAAGTAGCCGGTCTTCGCGTCGCGGATCGCACCGTCGCCGGCCAGGTAGTACCTGCCCTGGAAGTCGGCCGGGTAGTAGCTCTTCTTGAAGCGCTCGGGATCGCCCCAGATCGTGCGGATCATGCTGGGCCAGGGTTTCTTCACGACGAGGATGCCACCCTGCCCGTTCGGCACGTCCTTGCCGGTTTCGTCGACGATGGCGGCCTGGATGCCGGGGAACGGCAGCGTGCACGAACCCGGCACCAGGGTCGTGGCCCCCGGCAGCGGCGTGATCATGTGGCCGCCGGTTTCGGTCTGCCAGAAGGTGTCGACGATGGGGCAGCGGCCGCCGCCGATGTGCTGGTGGTACCACTCCCAGGCCGCCGGGTTGATGGGCTCGCCCACCGAGCCCAGGATGCGCAGGCTGCCGAGGTCGTAGTTCTTCGGGTGCACGGCCGCTGTGGTCTCGGCGGCCTTGATCAGGCTGCGGATGGCCGTCGGCGCGGTGTAGAAGATCGTGACCTTGTGGTCCTGGACCATCTTCCAGAAGCGGCCGGCATCGGGGAAGGTCGGCACCCCTTCGAACACGAGCTCGGTGCCGCCCAGCGCCAGCGGGCCGTAGGTGATGTAGGTGTGGCCGGTGACCCAGCCGATGTCGGCCGTGCACCAGAAGATGTCGCTGTCCTTCAGGTCGAAGGTCCACTTCGTCGTCAGCGCCGCATGCAGCAGGTAGCCGCCGGTGCTGTGCTGCACACCCTTGGGCTTGCCGGTGGAACCGCTGGTGTACAGCAGGAACAACGGGTGCTCGGCGCCCACCCACTCGGGCTCGCAGCTTTCGCTCTGGCCGGCCACCAGGTCGGACAGCCAGCGGTCGCGGCCCGCGAGCATCGTGATCGCACCGCCGGTGCGCTGGTGCACGACGACGTTTTTCACGCTGTCGCAGCCGCCCAGCGCGATGGCCTCGTCGACGATGCTCTTCAGCGGCAGCGCCTTGCCGCCGCGCTGCTGCTGGTCGGCGGTGATGACGGCCACGGCACCGGTGTCTTCGATGCGGTCGCGCAGGCTCTGCGCACTGAAGCCGCCGAACACCACCGAGTGCGTGGCGCCGATGCGTGCGCAGGCCTGCATCGCGGCCACGCCCTCGACACCCATCGACATGTAGATGACAACCCGGTCGCCCTTCCTGATGCCCAGCGACTTCAGGCCGTTGGCCATCCGGCAGACGGTGGCCAGCAACTGGCGGTAGCTGACCCGGCTGACCTCGCCGCCATCGGCCTCGAAGACCAGGGCCGTCTTGTCGCCCAGCCCACGTTCGATGTTGCGGTCCAGGCAGTTGTAGCTGGCGTTCAGCGTGCCGTCCTCGAACCACTTGAAAAACGGCGCTTCGCTGCTGTTCAGCACCTGGGTGAACGGGGTCTTCCAGCTGATCAGCTCACGCGCCTGGCGGGCCCAATAGGCTTCGTGGTCGGCCTCGGCCTCGCGGCACAGCGCCTCGTAGGCGGCCATGCCGGAGACATGGGCACCGGCAACGGCAGACGCCGGCGGCGGGTACAGCGAATACGCGGTCGGGGCGTCGGCGTTGGCGTTGGCCATGCATGTCTCCTTGTTTCGGTTCAGGGGGTCCGATGGGCACGACTGTGGGGCGGTGCTCTTACGAGCCCCTGACTGCCCTGCGCTCTACAATTTACGCCTTCCCACGAGTCCCCCACCATGTCTGACAAACCCGCCGGCGTGTCGGCCCGCCTGGGCCCGCTGCCGAGCCTGATCTTCGCCAGCCGCTGGCTGCAGTTGCCCTTGTACCTGGGCCTGATCCTCGCGCAGGCCGTCTACGTCTTCCACTTCTGGGTGGAACTGGTGCACCTGATCGAAGCCGCCTTCGGCAACCAGGACGCACTGGCCAAGCTGGTGGGCAGCATCGGCTACAAGAGCGACGTGCAGGTCACGGCGCTGAACGAAACCATCATCATGCTGGTGGTGCTGGCCCTGATCGACGTGGTGATGATCAGCAACCTGCTGATCATGGTCATCGTCGGCGGCTACGAAACCTTCGTCTCGCGGCTGAACCTCGAAGGCCACCCCGACCAGCCGGAATGGCTGAGCCACGTGAACGCCAGCGTGCTGAAGGTCAAACTGGCCACGGCCATCATCGGCATCAGCTCCATCCACCTGCTGAAGACCTTCATCAACGCCGCGAACTACAGCGAGAAGGTGCTGATCTGGCAGACGGTGATCCACATCGCCTTCCTGTTCTCGGCACTGGCCATCGCACTGGCCGACCGCGTGATGGTGCACGCCGGCGAAAACAAGCACTGACCTTCCGAAGGACCACAGCCCATGCCCACGACCGCCATCCGCCACGCCGACCTCGTCGACAGCGTCGCTGCCGCGCTGCAGTACATCAGCTACTACCACCCGACGGACTACATCGCGCACCTGGCGCGGGCCTACGAGAACGAGCAGAGCGCCGCGGCCAAGGACGCGATTGCGCAGATCCTGACGAACTCGAAGATGTGCGCCGAAGGCCGGCGGCCGATCTGCCAGGACACCGGCATCGTCAACGTGTTCCTGAAGATCGGCATGGACGTGCGCTGGGAAGGTTTCCCCGGCTCGATCGCCGATGCGGTGAACGACGGTGTGCGCAAGGGCTACCTGAACCCCGACAACGTGCTGCGCGCCTCGGTGCTGGACGACCCGATCTTCGCGCGCAAGAACACCAGGGACAACACGCCGGCGGTGGTGCACATGGAGCTGGTGCCGGGCGACAAGGTCGACGTCACCGTCGCGGCCAAAGGCGGCGGCAGCGAGAACAAGTCCAAGATGTACATGCTGAACCCCAGCGACGACATCGTCGACTGGGTGCTGAAGACGGTGCCGACCATGGGCGCCGGCTGGTGCCCGCCGGGCATGCTGGGCATCGGCGTCGGCGGCACGGCCGAGAAGGCGGTGCTGCTGGCCAAGGAAGCGTTGATGGACGACATCGACATGTACGAGCTGCTGCAGCGTGGCCCCGGCAACAAGCTCGAGGAACTGCGCATCGAGCTCTACGAGAAGGTCAATGCCCTGGGCATCGGCGCGCAGGGCCTGGGCGGGCTGACGACGGTGCTGGACGTGAAGATCAAGACCTTCCCGACACACGCCGCGAGCAAGCCGATCGCGATGATCCCGAATTGCGCCGCCACGCGCCACGCGCACTTCGTGCTCGACGGCTCGGGCCCGGCCTTCCTGGAGCCGCCCAGCCTGGACCTGTGGCCCGACGTGAAGTGGGCACCCGACTACAACAAGAGCAAGCTGGTCGATCTGAACCGGCTGACACCGGCCGAGGTGGCGAGCTGGAAACCCGGCGACACGCTGCTGCTCTCGGGCAAGCTGCTGACCGGCCGCGACGCCGCGCACAAGCGCATCGCCGACATGCTGGCCAAGGGTGAACCGCTGCCGGTGGACTTCACGAACCGCGTCATCTACTACGTCGGCCCGGTGGACCCGGTGCGCGACGAGGTCGTCGGCCCGGCCGGCCCGACGACGGCCACCCGCATGGACAAGTTCACCGAGACGATGCTGGCCCAGACCGGGCTGATCGGCATGGTCGGCAAGGCCGAACGCGGCCCGGTCGCCATCGAGTCCATCAAGAAGCACAAGAGCGCCTACCTGATGGCCGTCGGCGGCGCGGCGTATCTCGTGGCCAAGGCCATCCAGGGCGCCAAGGTCGTCGGCTTCGCCGACCTGGGCATGGAAGCGATCTACGAGTTCGACGTCAAGGACATGCCGGTGACGGTGGCCGTGGACAGCAGCGGCACCAGCGTGCACAACACCGGCCCCAGGGAATGGCAGGCGAAGATCGGGAAGATCCCGGTCATGACCAGTTGACCACCCCCGCAACGGCCTGCGGCCGTCTCCCCCTCGAGGGGGCGGCACCGGCGGCCCGGCGAAGCCGGTTCCACGGTGCCCGCTTGGAAAGATCCCCACTTTGTCACAGCGCTTCGAGGTCCATCCGCAGAACCCGCAGCCCCGCTTGCTGAAGCAGGCGGCGCAGATCCTGCACGAAGGCGGCATCGTCGCGGTGCCGACGGATTCCAGCTATGCGCTGGTCTGCCACCTCGACGACAAGGCCGCGGTGGAGAAGCTGCGCCGCATCCGCCAGGTCGACGACAAACACCACCTCACGCTGCTGTGCCGCGACCTGTCCGAGCTGGCGAACTACGCCCGTGTCGACAACCGCCAGTACCGGCTGCTGAAGCTGGGCACACCGGGCCCCTACACCTTCATCCTCGACGCGACGAAGGAAGTGCCGCGGCGTGTTTCGCACCCCTCGCGGCGCACCATCGGCCTGCGTGTGCCCGACCACCGCGTGCTGCAGGACCTGCTGGGACTGATGGGCGAGCCGCTGCTGGCGACGACGCTGATCCCGCCCGGCGAAAGCGAACCACTGAACGACGCCGAGACCATCGCCGACCGTTTCGGCAAGCAGTTGCAGGCCGTGGTGGATGCCGGCGCCTGCCCGATGGCGCCGACCACGGTGGTGGACTACAGCGGCGACGAACCGCTGGTGCTGCGCCAGGGACGCGGCGAGCTGGCGCGGCTGGGGCTTTAGCGCAGCGTCAGAGCGCGACGCCGCTGGCCCAGGCCTTGCGGATCAGCCGCCCGCACAGCGCCGACGGCGTGCCGCCGTTGCTGGCCGAACGGGCGACGATGCCGTAGCTGGTTTTCGTGGCGTCGATCCAGGGGTAGAAGCCGAAGGCACCACCGCTGCTGAAGGCGCCGTCGCCGACCAGCGGGTCGTCTTCCACCCAGTGGCCGGCCGTGTAGTGCCAGCTTTCACCGGCCGGCGTGGGTGTGTACAGCGCCTGGCCGTAGCCGCAGCTGATGGGGTTGGTGCAGACGGCGCCGCTGCCCAGCAACTGGCCGATCAGCAGTTCGCCGCCCAGCATCTTGCGCAGCATGCGGGCATAGGCGTCGGCCGACATGTTCAGGCCGCCCGCCGGCTGGGCGCGGGTGTACTGCAGCGCCACGTCGGTGCCGATCTGCGCCTGCACCGCGGCCGTCAGCGCCTGGCTGTTCAGTGCGCCCAGGCCCATCATCAGGCTGGCGTGTTTCTGCAGGTGGCCACCGTTGTAGTCGAACTTGCCGTCGGACGCCGCCGTGTAGGCGCCGTTGGCCTTGCTGGCCAGGCAGCCGTCCACCGTCTGCGTCACATCGCAGCCGGCGAGGCTGACGTAGCCGGCGCGCAGCGACAGGAAACGCTGATCTTCGGCGCTGAGCACACCGCCGCGCACCTGGGCGACGTAGGCGCCATAGACCCACTTCGAGGCCGAGGCGATGGCCAGCACCTGGTCGCCGGTGACGGCGCGGCTGCTGCCGGCCGCGTTCACCGAACCCGAGGCGAGACGGGCGTCGCGATCGCCCACTTCCCAGTAGAACGGGCGGATCGCGCCGCAGGCGTTGTCGGCGCTTTCGGCC
>JBASTF010000582.1:0-13542 GCA_049274755.1 Rubrivivax sp.
CTGCCCGCCGTGGCCTGGCAGGAGGACGCCTCCGGCGCTGCCAGCTTCGACGCTCGGGGCCGCCCCGCCGAACCGGCCGCGGTCTGTGTTCGCGAGGGCGATCAGCTCATGCTGCGCGGGGGCAAGCGTCACGTCCGGCCGGGCGCGGCCGCCACCGGCTACATCGTCAGCGCTTCATCGTCGGAGGGCATGGCGCTGGTCTGGCTGCCCGCGCAGTGCGCTGGGCTGGTCAGGAACGTGGACCGGCTCGCCGATGGCACGTTCGCCGCGCGCCTGCAGTTCGACAACGTCACCGTGCCTGCGACCCACCTGCTGGCCATCGGCCCGGCCGCAGGCGACGCGCTCGCCGCGGCCTACGACGAAACGCTGGTGCTGACCGGCGTCGAGCTGGTGTCGGTGGCCAGACGGATGCTGTCGATGACGCTGGACTACCTGCGCACGCGCAAGCAGTTCGGCAAGCCGATCGGCAGCTTCCAGGCCTTGCAGCACCGCGCGGTGGACATGCTGATCCAGCAGGAACTGAGCGCCGCCCTCGTCGCCCAGGTGCTGGCCGAACTCGACCGGGGCTGCGCCGGCAGCGAGCGGGCATTGCTCGCCGCCCGCGTCAAGGCGCGCTGCTCGGAGGCCGCGCTGACGATCGCCCGTGAGTCGATCCAGCTGCACGGGGCCATCGGCGTCACGGACGACTGCGACCTGGGTCTGTACGTGCAGCGCGCGCTGGTGCTGTCGGCCTGGCTGGGCAACGCCGGCGTGCAACGCCGCCGCTTCGCGGCACTGAGCCGCAACGCTGCGCGGCTGCCGGGAGCCTCTGAATGAGCACCACCGACTGGAACAGCCTGGACACCGAGGACTTCCGCGCCAGGGTGCGCAGTTTCTTCGAGCGCAACTACCCCGAAGCCCTGCGTTACCCCAAACGTCGCCTGCGCTGGGCCGAGATCCGAGACTGGACGCTCAAGCTTTCGGCCCAGGGCTGGCTGGCGCCGAGCTGGCCGGTGCGCTACGGCGGCATGGGTCTGGCGCCCGACAAGCTGATTGCCTTCATCGAGGAGCAGGAGCGTCACGGGGTCGCCCGGGCGCCGGACATGGGCATTTCCATGGTCGGCCCGCTGCTCATCCAGCACGGCAGCGACGAACAACGCGCGCACTACCTGCCCCGAATCCTGTCGTGCGAGGACATCTGGTGCCAGGGCTATTCCGAGCCCAACTCGGGCTCCGACCTGGCGAGCCTGCGCACCGAGGCGGTGGAAGACGGCGACGACTTCGTCGTCAATGGCCAGAAGACCTGGACCACGCTGGCCCAGGACGCCACCCACATCTTCCTGCTCGTGCGCACCGACAAGAACGCGAAGAAGCAGGAGGGCATCAGCTTCCTGCTCGCCGACATGAAGACGCCGGGCATCACCGTGCGCCCGATCCGCAACATCGCCGGCAACGAGGACTTCTGCGAGGTCTTCCTCGACAACGTGCGCGTCCCGCGCAGCCAGCGCGTCGGCGAGCTGAACAAGGGCTGGACGATCGCCAAGGCGCTGCTCAGCTTCGAACGCATCTTCCTCGGCAGCCCCAAGCAGAGCCAGTACGCGCTGGCCCGGGTGCGCGAGGCAGCCGAACTGCTGGGCTTGTTCGACGATCCCGTGTTCATCGATCGCTACACGCAGCTGGCGCTGGACGTGGCCGATCTGGGGACGCTGTACACCCGTTTCGTCGACCAGGTCAAACGCGGCGAGACGCTGGGCCCCGACGTGTCGATGCTGAAAGTCTTCGCCACCGAGACCTATTCGCGCCTGGCCAACCTGCTGGTCGAGATCGCCGGCGCCAGCGGCGGCACGCCGGGTGACATCGAGGTCGAGGGCGGCTGCATCGATGTGCTGACCACCTTCTACAACGCCCGGCCCGCCACCATCTACGGCGGCAGCAACGAGATCCAGCGCAACATTCTCGCCACCCAAGTGCTGCAGCTGCCGGCCTGACACGCGGCGATTCACCGCCGATTCATTGCATTCAACGAGACAGGAGTTTGGAACCATGAACCAAGGCACGATGCTGGAAGGCAAAGTGGCGGTGATCACCGGCTCGGGCCGCGGCATCGGCCGCGACATCGCGCTGCAGATGGCGGCCCAGGGCGCCAGGATCGTCATCAACGACATCGGTGCTTCGGTCAGCGGCGAAGGCAGTGACGCCAGCCCCGGCCAGCAGGTGGTGGACGAGATCAAGGCCGGCGGCGGCGAGGCGGTGCTCTCCACCGACAGCGTGTCCGACTGGAAGGCGGCCAACCGCATCATCCAGTGCGCCGCAGACAGCTTCGGCCGCATCGACATCGTCGTCAACAACGCCGGCATCCTGCGTGACAGGCTGTTCTTCAACATGTCGATCGAGGAGTGGCACGCCGTGATCGACGTCCACCTGCACGGCACGTTCTACGTCTCGCGCGCCGCGGCACCGCACTTCAAGACGCAACAGTCGGGTGCCTATGTGCACATGACATCCACCTCGGGCCTGATCGGCAATCTGGGCCAGGCCAACTACGGTGCTGCCAAGCTCGGCATCGTGGCCCTGTCGCGCTCGATCGCGGGCGACATGAAGCGCTACAACGTGCGCTCCAACTGCATCTCGCCGTTCGCATGGAGCCGCATGATCGGCTCGATCCCGACCGAGACGCCTGAGCAACAGGCGCGTGTCGAGAAACTCAAGAAACTCGACACCGCGCAGATCGCTCCGGTGGCCGCCTTTCTCGCCAGCGACGCCGCGGCCGAGGTGACGGCGCAGATCTTCGCCGTGCGCGGCAACGAGATCTTCCTGATGAGCCAGCCGCGCCCGGTGCGCGGCATGCACACTGCAGAAGGCTGGACGCCCGAGACCATTGCCGAGCGCGTGCTGCCGGCCATGAAGCAGAGCTTCTTCCCCCTGGAGACGTCGAACGTCGTCTTCTCCTGGGATCCGGTCTGAGGTCGACACGATGGCGATCGACTACGACAAGCTGATGGCCTGGCCCTTCGAGGACGTGCGCCATCGCTACACCCGGCGCGACACCATGCTGTATGCGCTCGGGCTGGGTCTGGGCGCCGACCCCACCGACGAGGGTGAACTGCGCTACGTCTACGAGAAGGATCTGGTCACGCTGCCGACGCTGCCGGTCGTGCTCGGCTACCCCGGCATGTGGCTGAAGGACCCGGCCACCGGCGTCGACGCGGTGCGCCTGGTCCATGGCGAGCAGAGCCTGACGATCCACCGCCACCCGGCGCCCGAGGGCGAAGTGATCGGCCGCACCCGGGTCACCGGCATCGTCGACAAGGGCACCGGCAAGGGCGCGCTCATCTACACCGAACGCCGCATCACCGACGCCGCCAGCGGCGAGCCGATCGCCACGCTCGGCTCCACCACCTTCTGCCGCGCCGACGGCGGCTTCGGCGGGCCAACCGGACCGACCAAGCCGGTGCACGAGTTGCCGACGCGAGCGCCGGACCACGTCGTCGATCGCAAGACCCCGCCCGGCCTGGC
Organism: Rubrivivax sp.; assembly: GCA_049274755.1. Taxonomy (GTDB): domain Bacteria; phylum Pseudomonadota; class Gammaproteobacteria; order Burkholderiales; family Burkholderiaceae_C; genus Rubrivivax. Next base: position 3,496 of record JBASTF010000582.1, read on the forward strand.
CTTGATCTATCGGCTGTCGGGCGACTACAACCCGCTGCACGCCGAGCCCGCCCTGGCCCGCGCCGCAGGATTCGAGCGCCCCATCCTGCACGGCCTGGCCACCTACGGTATCGCCGGCTGGGCGATCACCCAAGCGGCCGGCGCAGGCGACCCCGCGCGCATCGCCTCGATCGAGACGCGTTTCTCGTCACCGGTCTATCCCGGCGAGACGATCAGTACCGAGGTCTGGCTCGACGGCGGCGTCGTGTCGTTCCGGGCGCGTGTCGTCGAGCGCGATGTCGTCGTGCTCAACAACGGCCGCGCCGCACTGCGCTGAGCTGCGAACTTCTCTTCCACCCCGCACCAGGACCATTCCCATGAACTACTCCGACTTCCAGTTCCTCCAGTTCGACCACAAGCCCAACGGCATCCTGCTGATCACCATCAACCGCCCGGAGGTGATGAACGCCACCAACGCGCGGCTGCACTGGGAACTGACCAAGGTGTGGGGTGTGGCCAACGACGACCCGAAGACCAAGGTGGTAGTCATCACCGGCGCCGGCGACAAGGCGTTTTCGGCCGGCGGCGATCTGAACTGGGTCAACGACATGGTCGGCAACCCCGCGACCATCGGCAACGTGATGAACGAGGCCTCCGACATCGTCTACAACGTGATGGCCTGCGACAAGCCGGTGATCTCGGCGATCAACGGCGTGGCGGTCGGCGCGGGCCTGGCCGTGGCGATGATGGCCGACATCAGCATCATGGCCGAGGAAGCCAAGATCACCGATGGCCATGTCAAGCTCGGCGTGGCCGCCGGTGACCACGCCGCGATCTGCTGGCCGCTGTTGTGCGGCATGGCCAAGGCCAAGTACTACCTGATGACGGCCGAATTCGTGTCCGGCAAGGAAGCCGAGCGCATCGGCCTGGTGAGCCTGTGCGTGCCGCGCGCGCAGCTGATGGACAAGGCGATGGAAGTGGCCAACAAGCTGGCCTCGGGCAGCCAGCAGGCGATCCGCTTCACGAAGCGCTCGCTCAACGGGTGGATGAACATGGCGCGCCCGATCTTCGAGAGCTCGCTGGCCATGGAGATGCTGTGCTTCTTCGGCGACGACGCGAAGGAAGGCGTGGCCGCGGTGCGCGAGAAGCGCGCCGCGAACTTCCCGTCGGCCAAGGTCTGAGCGCAACGCACGACGGCAGCACCGCATCACGTCACAGGAGTCACGCATGGATTTCGCCCTCACCCAGGAACAACGAATGGTCTACGAGTACGGCGACCGCGTGTCGCAACGCTTCGACCACAAGTACTGGAAGGCCTACGCCGAGAAGAGCGAACCGCCGGCCGAGCTGTACCAGCAGATCACCGACGACGGTTTCCTCGGCATCATGGTGCCCGAGGCCTACGGCGGCGCCGGCCAGGGCATGACCGAGATGCTGCTGTTCATGGAGGGGCTCGCCAACAACGGCATCCCGCTGCTGAACCTGGTCGTCGGCCCCACCATGACGATGGGCCTGCTGGCCAAACACGCCAGCGAGACCATGAAGCGCCGCCTGCTGCCGGGCGGATGCGCCGGCGACATCAAGTTCTGTTTCGCGATCACCGAGCCCAACGCCGGTTCGAACTCGATGGAGATCACCAGCATCGCGAAACCGGACGGCAAGGGTGGGTTCCGCCTGACCGGCCAGAAGGTCTTCATCACGGACGCCAACCGCGCGGACTACGCGATGGTCGTCACGCGAACCACGCCGCGCTCGGACGTGAAGAAGAAGACCGACGGCTTCACGATCTTCATGGTCGACATGAAGAAGAAGGGCATCGGCATGACGCTGATCCCGGTCGCCTTCCCGGTACCCGAAACGCAGTGGCAGGTGTTCTTCGACGACGTGGCGCTGACGGAGGACGACGTGCTGGGTGAGGTGGACAAGGGCTTCGGCATCCTGTTCGACACCCTCAACCCGGAGCGCATCATCCTGTCGGGCCTGTGCACCGGCATCGGCCGCTTCGCACTGAAGAAGGCGGTGGCGTACGCCAACGAGCGCAAGCTGTTCAACAAGACCCCGATCGGCGCCTACCAGGGCGTGCAGCATCCGCTGGCGATCGCGCGCAGCGAGATCGAGATGGCCTCGCTGATGGCGCTGAAGGCAGCATGGACGTTCGACCAGGGCCAGCCCGCGGGCGAGTTCGCCAACATCGCCAAGTACGCCGGTGCCGAGGCCGGCATTCATGCCGTCGATGCCGCCATCCAGACGCACGGCGGCAACGGCTTCACCAAGGAGTACGGCATCTACGACCTGTACGGCCTGGTACGGCTGTTGCGCACCGCACCGTTGAACCGCGAGATGGTGCTGAACTACATCGCCGAGCACGTGATGGGGCTGCCGCGGTCGTACTGAACCTCGATGCACGGTCGCCATGTTGCCGCCGAGCAGACCCCGGGAAGCCCACAGGAGATCACCATGTCACTCAGTCGCAGACAGCTCCTGCATGCCCTCACCGTGGCGGGTTCGACGGCCTTGACCTGGCGCAGCGCCTCGGCCCAGGACATCTACCCGAGCAAGCCGCTGCGCTTCGTCATCCCTTTCGCTGCCGGCGGACCGGCGGACATCGTCAGCCGCCTGGTCGGCACGCGGCTGCAGGAACAGCTCGGCCAACCGGTGGTGATGGACAACATACCCGGTGCGGGCAGCACATTCGGAGTAGGCCGCTTGGCCAAGATGCCCGCCGACGGCTATGCCATCGGCTTCGCCCATACCGGCTCGCTGGGCATCGGCCCGAACCTGTACAAGAACGTCGGCTACGACCCGGTTCGCGACCTGACCCCGATCGCCCGCCTGTGCGACTACGTCAACCTGCTGGTCGTCAACGCCAACAGCCCCTACGGCACGCTCGACGACCTGCTTGTCGCGGCACGCGCCAAGCCGGGTGCGCTGACCTACGGCTCGGCGGGCATCGGGTCGTCCAACCACCTGTCAGGCGAACTGCTGGCGGTGAAGACGGGCGTGTCGATGACGCACATCCCCTACCGCGGCAGCGCCCTGGCGATGAACGACCTCTTGGGCGGCGGGCTGCAGTTCATGTTCGACGCCCCCAACACCTCGACGCCGATGCTGCGCACCGGCAAGCTGCGCGCGCTCGGCACCACCGGCCGCCAGCGGCATCGGCTGTTTCCGGACCTGCCGGCGATCGGCGAGCGCGTCAAGGGCTACGAATTCGTCGGCTGGATGGGGATCATGGCCCCGCAGGGCCTGCCCCCGGCGCTGCAAAGGCGGCTGACGGCCGAGACCGAGAAGGCGCTCGCCGGCCCGGACACCGGCGACCGCCTGAGCGCGCTCGGCCTGGACGTCAACTTCGGCGGGACCGATGAAGTGGCGCGCGCGATCGCTGCCGACATGGCCCTGTGGGGGCCGCTGATCAGATCACTCGGTTTGCGCGCCGAGTGAGTTGTCCCTCAAGGGCGCGGACAGGCATGAAGACCGGCGACAGAGCCAGCGACCCGCTTGCGCAGACTTGCGATTTCCTCCCGCGCCGACTCGACGAGCCAGCCCACGAACGGCTCGAAGGGATTGATCTCCCGGCCTTCTCCGACCGCGCGCCGGCACGCCTGAGTTGAAGGTGATGACCGCCGGCGAATTGTTTGAGCGCTGATCATCTTTCAAAGGAGCAGCCATGACCCACACGCTGAAACTCGCTTTCGCCGCGTTGCTGATCGCGCTGGGACCGCAGGCGGCCCGCGCCGACCCGGCTGCCGACTTCCCGAGCAGACCCATCCGCTTCATCGCACCGATCCCCCCTGGTGGCAGCACCGACGTTCTGACCCGCGACATTGCCCGCCGTCTGCAGGAGCGCTGGGGACAGCCGACGCTGGTCGAGAACAAGCCCGGGGGCGCCGGCAGCATCGGCGCCGCCGTGGTGGCGCGTGCGCCGGCCGACGGCTACACGCTGCTGCTGGTGAATGCGGGCCACGCGATCAACGGCCACGTCTACAGCAAGCTGCCTTACGACCCGCTCAAGGACTTCACGCCGGTGGTCCACGCCACCAGCATCGCGATGGGCCTGTTCGTGAACCCGTCGGTGCCGGCGAAGAACCTGGCCGAGTTCATGGCGCTGGCGCGCAGCAAACCGGGCGGCTTCAGCTTCGCCACGTCCGGCAACGGCGGTGCCGGCCACCTGGGCGGTGAATCGTTCAAGGCCGCCACCGGCATCGATATGGTGCACGTGCCCTACCGCGGCAGCGCGCCGGCAATCGCCGATGTCGTCGCCGGCCAGGTACAGGTGTCGTTCGCCGACGTCCCGCTGGCGGCACCGCACGTCAAGTCCGGCGCCCTGAGACCGCTTGCCCTCGCCGCCCCACGGCGTTCCGCCACCCTGCCCGACATGCCGACGTTCGCAGAGTCGGGGGTGGCCAACCAGGAGTTGTCGGTCTGGGTCGGATTTCTCGCCCCGGCGGGAACGCCCAAGGAGATCGTCGACAAGCTGAACCGAGAGATCGTGGCCATCATCCGCGAGCCGGCGATGACGGCGCGGCTGATCGAGCTTGGCTTCGAGATCGTCGCCAGCAGCCCCGATGCCTTCGCGCAGACCATGAAGACCGACTACGAACGTTTCGGTGTCATCGTCCGCAGCGCCAGGATCAAGGCTGATTGATTCGACGACGAACTGCGACATGCCCGCCTGCACTGGCCATCGACTTCGGCGGCGTCCATACCACGGTGGCGGCGACCGATAGCGAAAGGCCGGACATGTCCCACTCCCTCACGCCTTCGGTCAATGGCACGACCATCGCCGCGACGCTGGCGACATTCGTCGCCGACCTGACGCCGAATCAGATTCCAGCGGCCGTGCTCGAACGGGCCCGCCACCTGATCCTCGACGCGGTCGGCATCGCCCACGCCTCGACCCATTACGACTTCGCGCACCGTTCGCTGTCGGCGATGACCGAGTTGTCGGCCGGTGCCGGCGACACGCCGGTGATCGGGCTGGTGGCGAAGCTGTCGCTGCGCGACGCGATGCTGATGAACGGCATCCTGATCCACGGCCTGGACTACGACGACACCCATGCCGCGGGCGTGATCCACGCCACCTCGAGCACCTTCCCCTGCGCCCTGGGCGCCGCAGCACGCGCCGGCCTGGACGTTGACACGCTGCTGTGCGCCTACGTCGCCGGCATGGAAGTGGGCACCCGGCTGGCGTCGGTGGCGCGCGGCGGTTTCCACCAGGTGGGTTTCCACCCGACCGGGATGATCGGCACCTTCGCCTGCGCGCTGGTGGCCGGGCGCCTGTTCGGCCTGAACGCGCAGCAACTGAGCATGGCGCAGGGCATCGCCCTGTCGATGGCCTCGGGCAGCCTGGAATTCCTCCAGGACGGCGCCTGGACCAAGCGCATGCACCCGGGCTGGGCCGCGGTCGCAGGCTTCACTGCGGCGACGCTGGCACGCCACGGGTTCAAGGGCCCGCGCGCGACCTACGAAGGCCGTTTCGGCGTCTTCAACAGTTACCTTGGTCCGCTCGCCAAAGACTGCGACCTGGGCCTGGCCACCGCCGGTCTGGGTGAGGTCTGGGAACTGGCCAAGGTCACCGTCAAGCCGCTGCCGGCCTGCCACTTCACGCATGCCTGCGCCGACGCGGCGGCGATCCTGCGCGAGCGCCACGGCCTGCACGTGGCCGACATCGCGTCGGTGCGCTCGCTCGTGCCCGCGGAGGTCGTGAAGACCGTGTGCGAGCCGGTCGCGACCAAGAAGCGTCCACAGAACAGCTACGACGCACAGTTCAGCATCCCCTACGCCGTGGCCACCGCGCTGGCCAAGGGCCGCTTCGGCCTGGCCGAGCTCGACGACGCCGCGCTGCGCGACGAACAGGTGCTGGCGCTGGCCGCCAAGGTCGAGTACGAGATCGACCCCGACTCGCCGTTCCCGACCTACTACTCGGGCGAAGTGGTCGTGACGCTGAACGACGGTCGCGAACTGCGGCATCGCGAGCACATCAACCGCGGTGCAGCCGATCGGCCGATCAGCAACGCCGATGTCGAGCGCAAGTTCTTCGGGAACATGCAACTCGTCACCTCCACCGCCCGCGCCGCACAGGTTCGCGACCTGGTGCTGGCGATCGGCCGCGACAGCGCAGCGGTCGATGTCCAGCGCGGCCTGGCCGCCCGCGGCTGAAGCCTCTTGATCGATCGCCCCATGACCACCGACCCCGAACAAGAGACCCTGATCCTCGACGCCATCGAGCGCTTCCTGAAAACCGAGGTGCGGCCGCACGTGACGCGCCTGGAGCAGGCCGACGAGTACCCGGCCGAGATCGTCGAGCAGATGAAGAAGATGGGCCTGTTCGGCGCCATCATTCCGGCGGACTACGGCGGCCTGGGCCTGTCCACGGCCACCTACGCCGCCATCGTAGCGCGCATGGCCGCGGTGTGGATGTCGCTCTCGGGCATCATCAACTCGCACCTGATCATGGCCTCGGCCGTGATGCGCCACGGCACCGAGGCACAGAAGCGCGACCTGCTGCCCCGCTTCGCCAGCGGCGCGCTGCGCGGCGGTATCGGCCTGACCGAACCCGACGCCGGCACCGATTTGCAGGCCATCCGCACGCGCGCCGTGCGCGACGGCGACCACTACGTCATCAACGGCAGCAAGACCTGGATCACCAACAGCCTGCACGGCGGCTGCCTGGCGCTGCTCGTCAAGACCGACCCGCAGGCCGAGCCGCGGCACAAGGGCATGAGCCTGTTCATCGCCGAAAAGGGCCACGGCTTCATCGTCACGCGCAAGCTGAAGAAGCTGGGCTACCGCGGCATCGACACCTGCGAGCTGCAGTTCGACAACTACCGCGTGCCGGCTGACCGGCTGATCGGCGGCGTCGAAGGGCGCGGCCTGCAGCAGGTGCTCTCGGGGCTGGAACTCGGCCGCATCAACGTGGCCGCGCGCGGCCTGGGCGTGGCCACGGCCTCGCTGCACGACGCCGTGGCCTATGCGCAGCAGCGCAAGACCTTCGGCAAGCCGATCTGCGAACACCAGGCCATACAGCTCAAGCTTGGCGAGATGGGCACCCGGGTCGAGGCCGCGCGGCTGCTGGTCGAGGCCGCGGCGCGCGCCTACGACCGCGGCGAGCGCTGCGACATGGAGGCCGGCATGGCCAAGTACTTCGCAACCGAGGCGGCGATGAACAACGCGCTGGAGTGCATGCGCATCCACGGCGCCTACGGCTATTCGCCCGAGTTCGACGTCGAGCGCTACTACCGCGACGCGCCGCTGCTGCTGATCGGCGAAGGCACCAACGAGATGCAGCGCATCATCATCGCAAGGCAACTCGTGCAGAGGAACCCGGTGTGAGAGCGGCGGGCTTGCCGCCGCCGCTGTCGATCGACAAGGGGCGGCCCTCTTGACCGAAGTAGCGTCTGCGGCCCCCGCCGTGAACCCGCCGGCCGCCTATGCGCAGTTGCTCCGCTGGATCGTTACGATCGACGGCGTGCTGGTCGCCATCGGCAGCGCGATGCTGTTCGCCCTGGTGTGCCTGGGGTGTCCGACGTCAGGCGGGGCTATCCCTTCAATGCACGCGACACCTCCGGCGGTACCTGCTCATGGCGCCTGCATCACGCCATTGCCAGTGGGATGATCGATGACCATGCGCCAGTTGCCATCGCTCTGGCGTCGCAGCACGGCAACGGAGAGCGCGTTCATTGCCTTGCCATCCGGTCCGGGTGCGCTCCATTTCATCAAGTGCAAAGCCGTATCGCCGGCAATGACCACCTCATGGGTGCCATAAGTAAATGCAACGCCGGACTGGATGAAGGCCGCGAACATGGCCCGCAAAGCCGCATCGCCCGTGACCGGTTTGCCGGGCTCGCCGACCACCACGGCGCCGGGCGCATAGGTTGACATGATCGTGTCGACGTCCCCTGCGGCAAAGGCCGACGTCATTCGGTTGATGGTTGACAGTATCTTGCTCTCGTCAGTCATTTTGATCTCCTGGGCTTGGCCCGTGCTGATGGTCAGTGCGGTGGCGAGTGCCACCAATTTCAGATTCCGCATCGTTGCTGCTCCTCGTTCTGGTTTCGACGCGACCATGCTACCGTCCACCCCTGTCAGAAAATGGCAGGGGTCTGCGATGCGTCTGTTCCGTCTGTTTCAACTGCTCGATGAGCTTCGGCTGCGTCAGGCTCCGGTCACGGCCCAGACGCTGGCGGACGACATGGATGTCTCGCTGCGCACGCTCTATCGCGACATCGCCGACTTGCAGGCCATGGGCGCGCCCATCCGCGGCGAGGGCGGTATCGGCTATGTCATGGAGCCGGGCTACTTCATGCCGTCGCTGCGATTGGATGAGGATGAGTTGCAGGCACTCGCCCTCGGTGTGCAGCTTGTTGCGGCACGCGCCGATCCGCGCTTGGCCGAGGCCGCCGTGCGAGCGACGGCCAAGATTGCGTCGACTGTCAACGAGAACGCCCGGCTGGCCTTCCTGGCCAGTCCGATGGTGGCCGGGCCGAGCGCCGCTGCCAATGCGCCTCATCTGGACGTCCTGCGCGAGGCGATCCGGCAGCGCACCGTACTGGAGATCGGCTATACCAGCCTGTCAGAAAGGTCGTCGGTCCGGCGCGCCCGGCCTCTTGGGCTGACTGTCTTCGACACGGCCTGGTTGCTGACGATCTGGTGTGAGACGTCTGCCGATTTCCGCCACTTGCGCGTGGACCGTATCGATGAGTTGCGCGAGACTGGCGAACACTTTCGGGACGAACGCGGCAAACGCTTCACCGACTGTCTGGCCCGCGAAGGGAATCTGACGTTCCCGCGTGCACCCCCAATGAATCGAAGTGTCTGATATGCGTCTCAGGATTGTCTACAGGCGCAGCCGGTGCAACCCGATCACTTGCTGAGCGGTGTCGTCGTCGTCGACTTCACCCAGTTTCTCGCCGGCCCATCGGTCAGCCAGGCCATGGCCGAACTCGGCGCCGAAGTCATCAAGATCGAGTCGGCCCCCGGCGGCGACCCGGGCCGCTACCTGCCGCTGCAGCGCGACGGGCGCAGCGGCTACTTCGTGCAGCAGAACACCGCGAAAGAAAGCCTGTGCGTGGACCTGCGCCACGCCGAAGGCAAGGCGCTGGTGAACCGCTTGCTGCAGCGCGCCGACGTGCTGGTCGAGAACTTCTCGCCCGGCGTGATCGACAAGCTCGGCTTCGGCTGGGACGCGGTGCACGCGCTGAACCCGCGCCTGGTGATGGCCTCGGTGTCGGCCTTGGGGCAGGACGGACCGCTGGCCAAGATGCCGGGCTTCGACTTCACCGGCCAGGCCTACTCGGGCGTGGCCAGCATGGCCGGCGATGCCGACGGCGCGCCGGCGCTGATCGGCGTGGCGGTCGGCGACCTGGGCACGGGCATGAGCGCGTTGGCCGCCGTCTGCGCCGCGCTGTACCACCGTGAGCGCGGCGGCCAGGGCACGCGGGTCGAGGTCTCGCTGCTCGACTTCCTGTTCCGCAGCCACGAGGCCAACGTCGAGATGCACACGCTCAGCGGCGGCAGCATCAAGCCACACCGCAGCGGTTCGCAATCGACCGCCTACGCGCCGGTGGGCTACTACAAGGCACGCGACGGCTACGTGAATCTGGTGATCCCGGGCCCGATGTGGCCCAAGCTGTGCGAGGCCATGGGCCATCCGGCACTGGCGACCGACCCACGCTTCAAGACCAACGAGGACCGCGTCGCCCATCTGGCCGAGTTGGTGGCCATCATCGAAGCCTGGATGGCGGACTTCGAGAGCGTCGATGCGGTGGTCGCGCACTGCGCGGGCTTTCGGCTGCCCGCCGCGCCGGTGCTGTCGGTCGAGCAGGCCATCAAGCACCCGCAGCTGGCGGGGCGGGGCACGGTGCGCACCGTGGCCGACCCCATCCTGGGCGAGGTCACCATCGCCGGTCAGCCGATCCGCGCGCACGGCTTTGCCCACCACACCGGCAAGCCTGCGCCGCTGCTGGGCGAGCACAACGCTGCGGTGCTGAAGCGCCACCTCGGGCTGGGTGACGCCGACGTGGCGCGGCTGACGCAGGCCGGCGTGCTGGCGTCGGCGCGGGTCTGAAG
>JBASTF010000583.1:0-1555 GCA_049274755.1 Rubrivivax sp.
CTCAACTTCAGGAACACGAGACAGGCTGGCGATGATTCAACCCGGTGCGACCTTCAAGGAAAACCTCCAGCTCCTGCCGCCGATCGACGGCGTCGCGCGCATCGACCTGGTGGACGCCGCCGGGACCTTGGTCGCCAGCATCGAGAACCAGCCCGGCAAGCAGGGCTCGGTCGCGGTCTACCAGTACCTGCAGCAGACCTTCGGCGCCCTGGACGCCAAGGCCGCCGAGCACGGCCTGGCCGTCTTCGCCGAACACACCGCCGACGCCCGCAATCGCCCCGGCGCCCACCCCAATGTCGACCGCCTGCTCGACATCGTCGCCGGCGGCGCGCCGCTCACGGTGAAGATCGTCACCGCCGGGTAACGCTCACCCAGCGGGTCTCGTCCAGCGGCTCGCAGGTCAGCGCCTGGTTGGCCTCGAACACCGGCTTGGCGGTGTCGGTGATCCAGATCTTCTTCTCACAGCCGCAGAGCCGGAAGTCGTTGGCTCGGAATTCCGGCTGAGCCTCGCCCATCACCAGGGCCGGAAATGGTCAGCGTCCAGCGATCGCCGCCCAGCGCCTCTTCCCTCAGCCCTTAAACCCGTCCTTAGCCTTGCGCACTGCGGCGAAGACTTCGTGGTCGGGGGCGCCGGCCAGGCCCATCCTCGACGCCAGGACCGGCGCGCGCAGGAAGGGGTTGGTCGCCTTTTCCAGGCCGATGGTGGTGGGCACCGTCGCCTCGCCCCGCTCGCGGGCGGCGAAGATCTCGTCCGTCCGCGCCTTCAGGGCCGGATCGTCGTCCACCGACAGCGCGAAGCGGGCGTTGGAGGCGGTGTATTCGTGGGCGCAGTAGACCGCGGTCTCGTCCGGCAGGGCGGCCAGTTTCTGCAGGCTGCCCCACATCTGCTCGGCCGTGCCCTCGAAGATCCGGCCGCAGCCGAGCGCGAACAGGGTGTCGCCCACGAAAGCCACCTTGTCGGCGCTATCCACGAAAGCCACGTGGCCCAGGGTGTGGCCGCCGGAATCGAATACGTCGAACACCGTCTCCCCCAGCCGCACCTGGTCGCCGTCGACCACGATGCGATCGGGCGCGTGACCGATGCGCTCCACCTCGGCTGGCCCCACCACCGTGCAGCCGGTGGCCGCCTTGATCTCCTGGTTCCCGCCGGCGTGGTCGGGGTGCCAGTGGGTGTTGAGGATCAGGTCCAGCTTCCAGCCCAGCTTGTCCAGCTCCCGCAGGATCGCGCCGGCCTCCGGCGTGTCGATGCAGGCGGCCAGGCCGGTGGCGTCGTCGCGCACCAGGAAGCCGTAGTTGTCGGACAGGCAGGGGAACTGGTGGATGGTCACGGTCATGCTTGTCCTCCCAGACGCTGACAGACGACGTCTTGCGATTTAGGGCGCGGGCGCCCACAAGTCGAGGACAGCCAGGGTTTCAGATGCGCCGCGACGTTCTCGAGCTCCGCCAGTTCTACGCCTCCAAGCTGGGGCGGTCGGCGCGCGAGATGGTGGCCCGCAAGGTGGTGGAGACCTGGGATGACGCCGTCGGCCTCGATGTCCTGGCCCTGGGCTACGCC
>JBASTF010000584.1:0-2334 GCA_049274755.1 Rubrivivax sp.
GGGCTGCGCGCCGCGCCTTGCCCAGCACCCTGGGCCACCCCGGCGCGGGAGCGCGGGGTTCGTTTACACCTTCCCAGGAGGCGCGGCTTAAACTCCGCGCCTCCCGTTTTTGTGCCCCGGATTTCTTGGACAAGATCGTTCTGCAAATCGCCGCCGAGCTGAAGGTTCGGCCGGCCCAGGTGAACACGGCCGTCGAACTGCTGGACGGCGGCGCCACGGTGCCCTTCATCGCCCGCTACCGCAAAGAGGCCACCGACGGCCTGGACGACAACCAGTTGCGTGAGCTGGAAACACGCCTGGCCTATTTGCGCGAGCTGGAAGACCGCCGCGCCGCGGTGCTGAAGAGCATCGACGAACAAGGCAAGCTGACACCGGCGCTGCGGGCCGCCGTCGAAGCCGCGCCGACGAAGCAGGAACTGGAAGACCTCTACCTGCCGTACAAGCCCAAGCGCCGCACCAAGGGCATGATCGCCCGCGAAGCCGGCTTGGAGCCGTTGGCCGACCAGTTGTTTGCCGACCCGACGCTGGAACCGCTGGCCGCCGCCGCGGCCTACATCAATGCCGACGGCGGTTTTGCCGATGCGGCGGCGGTGCTGGATGGTTTGCGCGACCTGCTCAGCGAACGCTGGGCCGAAGACGCCGTGCTCGTCGGCAAGCTGCGTGAATGGCTGTGGGCCGAAGGGCTGTTCCAGAGCAAGCTCGTCGACGGCAAGGACGGCAACCATGCCGACGCCGCCAAGTTCCGCGACTACTTCGACTACGCCGAACCTGTGCGCACCGTGCCCAGCCACCGCGCGCTGGCCGTGTTCCGCGGCCGCACGCAGGAGTGGCTGGACGCGAAGCTGGTGCTGGACGAAGAACTCGTGCCCGGCAAACCGTCGCTGGCCGAAGGCCGCATCGCCATCCACCTGGGCTGGAGCCATGCCAAGCGTGCGGCCGACGAGCTGATCCGCAAGACCGTGGCCTGGACCTGGAAGGTCAAGCTCTCGCTGTCGCTCGAACGCGACCTGTTTGCGCGGCTGCGCGAGGACGCGGAAGCCGTGGCCATCAAGGTCTTCGGCGACAACCTGCGTGACCTGCTGTTGGCCGCGCCCGCCGGCAAACGTGTGGTGATGGGGCTGGACCCCGGCATCCGCACCGGCGTGAAGGTGGCCGTGGTCAGCGACACCGGCAAGGTGCTGGGCACACACACCGTCTACCCGCACGAACCGCGTTGCGACTGGGAAGGTTCGCTGCACACGCTGGGCCGGCTGGTGGCGCAGCATGGTGTGAACCTCATCGCCATCGGCAACGGCACGGCCAGCCGCGAAACCGACAAGCTGGCGGCCGACCTGATCCAACGCGTGCAGCAGCTGGCGCCCGAGGTGAAGCTGGACAAGGTGGTGGTCAGCGAAGCCGGTGCCTCGGTCTACAGCGCCAGCGAGTTTGCGAGCAAGGAGCTGCCCGAGCTTGACGTCAGCCTGCGGGGTGCCGTCAGCATCGCGCGCCGTTTGCAAGACCCGCTGGCCGAGCTGGTGAAGATCGACCCCAAGAGCATCGGCGTCGGCCAGTACCAGCACGACGTGAACCAGAGTGGCCTGGCGAAGAGCCTGGACGCCGTCGTCGAAGACTGCGTCAATGCCGTCGGCGTGGACCTGAACACGGCCAGCGCGCCGCTGCTGTCGCGGGTGTCGGGGCTGAGCGCTGCGGTGGCGGCCAGCATCGTGCGCTGGCGCGACGCCAACGGCGCGTTCCGCAACCGCCAGCAGCTGCTGCAGGTGACGGGCCTGGGCCCCAAGACCTTCGAGCAGTCAGCCGGGTTCCTGCGCATCCGCGACGGCGACAACCCGCTGGACATGACCGGTGTGCACCCCGAGACCTATCCTGTGGTCGAAAAGATGCTCAGCGCCACGCAGCGCCCGGTGCAGGAACTGATGGGCCGCAGCGACGTGCTGCGCACGCTGAAGCCCGAGACCTTTGCCGACGACAGCTTCGGCGCCATCACCGTCAAGGACATTCTCGGTGAACTCGAGAAGCCGGGGCGCGACCCGCGACCGGACTTCGTCGTCGCACGTTTCAACGACGGCGTCGAGGACATCAAGGACCTGCAGGCTGGCATGACGCTGGAAGGCACGGTCAGCAACGTCGCGCAGTTCGGCGCCTTTGTCGACCTGGGGGTGCACCAGGACGGCCTGGTGCATGTGAGCCAGATGTCGAACAAGTTCGTCAACGACGCCCGCGAGGTCGTGAAGACCGGCCAGGTGGTGAAGGTGCGGGTGCTTGAGGTCGACCTCGCGCGCAAGCGCATCTCGCTGACGATGAAGCTGGACGCGGCGCCCCGCACGGCCGCTGCCG
>JBASTF010000585.1:0-4795 GCA_049274755.1 Rubrivivax sp.
CTGCACGGCCTGCCACGGGCCGGGCGGCAATTCGGTGGTGCCGGCGATCCCCTCGATCGCCGGCCAGCCCAAGCTGTTTCTCGAAAACCAGCTGGTGCTGATCCGCGAGGGCCTGCGTGACGTGCCGGCGATGAAGCTGCTGATGGACGGCCTGAACGACACGCAGATCATCGAACTGGCGAAACACTTTGCCGCGCAGCCGGCGGCCGTGCCGGCCGGGCCGCTGCAGCAGGCCAGGTTCCAGGCCGGTGCCGATGTCTCCAAGCGGGCGCTCTGCGGCACCTGTCATCTGCCGGGTTATGTCGGCCAGAACCAGGTGCCCCGCCTGGCCGGCCAGCAGGAGCCCTACCTGGCGCTGACGCTGAAGATGTACCGCGACCACCCGGCCCCGGGGCGCGACACGGTGATGTCGGCGGCCTTGTACGGCCTGAAGGACAAGGACCTGGACGACCTGGCGCACTACCTGGCCAACGTCGGCCGCTGAACCGGCGCGCGGCTCCAGCCCGGCCTCAGGCCGTCGGCAGCCTGTGGTCCTTCAACTGTTCGCGCAGCTTGTTCTTCTGCATTTTGCCGGTGGCGCCCAGCGGGATGGCGTCGACGAAGACCACGTCGTCGGGTGTCCACCACTTCGCGATCTTGCCTTCGTAGAAGCCCAGCAGTGCTTCCTTCGTCACCTCGGCGCCGGGTTTCTTCACGACGACGAGCAGCGGGCGTTCGTCCCACTTGGGGTGGAAGGCGGCGATGCAGGCCGCCATCGCCACGGCCGGGTGGGCCATCGCGATGTTCTCCAGGTCGATGGAGCCGATCCACTCGCCGCCGGACTTGATGACGTCCTTGCTGCGGTCGGTGATCTGCATGTAGCCCTCGTCGTCGATGCGGGCCACGTCGCCGGTGGGGAACCAGCCGCTTTTCAGCGGGTTGCCGCCTTCGCCCTTGAAATACTGGTTGACGATCCACGGCCCCTTCACCAGCAGGTCGCCGCTCTGTTCGCCACCCCACGGCAGTTCGTTGCCGGCGTCGTCGACGATCTTCATGTCCACGCCGTAGACGGCGCGGCCCTGCTTGGCCATCACCGCGTAGCGCTGGTCGGCGCTCTGCGCCAGGTGCTGCGGCTTGAAGCTGCCGACGGTGCCGACCGGACTCATCTCGGTCATGCCCCAGGCATGCAGCACCTTCACGTCGTGGTCGTCGCCGAACTTGCGCAGCATCGCCGGCGGGCAGGCCGAGCCGCCGATGACGGTGCGGCGCATGCTGCTGAACTTCAGCTGGTTGGCTTCCACATGCGCCAGCAGCGCCTGCCACACGGTGGGCACGCCGGCCGAGACGGTGACCTGTTCCTGCTCGAACAGTTCGTACAGGCTCTTGCCGTCCAGCCCCGGGCCGGGGAACACCAGCTTGGCGCCGACCATGCAGGCCGCATACGGCAGGCCCCAGGCGTTGACGTGGAACATCGGCACCACCGGCAGGATGGCGTCGTTGGCCGAACAGTTCAGCGCATCGGGCAGCGCGATCGCGAAGGTGTGCAGCACCGTGCTGCGATGGCTGTACAGCACACCCTTGGGGTTGCCGGTGGTGCCGCTGGTGTAGCACAGCGAGCTGGCGCTGTTTTCGTCGAACGCGGGCCAGTCGTAGTGCTCGTCCTGCGCGTCCACCAGGTCTTCGTAACACAGCAGGTTGGGGATCTTCGCCGCGACCTCGGGCGCCGGCATGTGGGCGCGGCCCGTCATCGCGACCCAGTGTTTCACCGTCTTGCAGCGCCCGGCCACGGCCTGGATCAGCGGCAGGAAGGTCATGTCGAAACACAGCACCTGGTCTTCGGCGTGGTCGGCGATGTAGACGATCTGGTCCGGGTGCAGGCGCGGGTTGATCGTGTGCAGCACGGCGCCGCTGCCGCTGACGGCGTAGTACAGCTCCATGTGGCGGTAGCCGTTCCAGGCCAGCGTGGCGACCCGATCGGACATGCCCACACCCAGCGCCGCCAGCGCCTTGGCCATGCGCCGCGAGCGTGCGGCCAGGGCCTTGTAGGTCGTGCGGTGGATGTCGCCTTCGACGCGGCGCGACACGATCTCGCGGTCGGGGTGGTGGCGCTCGGCGTGCACGATGAGCGAGGAAATCAGCAGCGGCAGCTGCATCATCTGGCCGTTCATGGACTTGTCTCCGTCGGTTCTGCTGGGTTGCCTGACATTCTGTCGCAAAGGCTGCAGGCCCCGGCCGCTGTGCCGGAACGGGGCAGCGGGCGGCCTCAGCCGACGAGCCGGGCCGCCAGCCTGTTGTGCCGTTCGACCAGCCGCGGCAGGTCCAGCGTCACCAGTTCGCCGTCGCGCACGACAACGCGCCCCGCGACCACGTTGTGCTGCACACGCGGCACCTGGCAGAACAGCAGGGCGGCCAGCGGGTCGTGCAGGCCACCGGCCAGGCCGACCTCGTCCAGCGGCACGCTGATGAAGTCGGCGGCCATGCCCGGGGCCAGGGCGCCGATGTCGTCGCGGCCCAGCACACGGGCGCCGCCCAGCGTGGCGATCTCCAGCATCTCGCGGGCACCCATCGCGGTGGCGCCGAAGGCCACACGCTGCAGCAGCAGGGCCAGCCGCGCTTCGGCCAGCAAATGGCCGCTGTCGTTGCTGGCCGAACCGTCGACGGCCAGGGCCACCGGCACACCGGCATCGCGCATCGCGCGGATCGGCGCCGCGCCCGAACCCAGCCGCATGTTCGAGCCCGGGCAATGGGCGACGCCGGTGCCGCTGCGCGCAAACGCCGCGATGCCGGCGGCGTCCAGCTTCACGCAGTGCGCGTGCCAGACGTCCGGCCCCAGCCAGCCCAGCTGTTCGGCGTACTCGGCCGGCGTGCAGCCGAACTTCTCGCGGGTGTAGTGGATGTCGTTGTCGTTTTCGGCCAGGTGCGTGTGCAGGTGCACCTGCTGCTCACGGGCCAGCAGCGCTGCGTCGCGCATCAGTCCGCGGCTGACGGAAAACGGGCTGCAGGGGGCGACGACGATGCGCTGCATCGCGTAGCGCGCCGGGTCGTGCCAGCGCTCAATGAGGCGCTGCGTGTCGGCCAGGATGGCCGGCTCGCCTTCGACCACGCTGTCCGGCGGCAGGCCACCCTCACTTTCTCCGACGCTCATCGCACCGCGTGCGGCATGGAAACGCAGGCCGACCGGCAGCGCGGCTTCCAGCGTGTCGTCGAGGCGGCAGCCGTTGGGGAAGAGGTAGAGGTGGTCGCTGCTCGTCGTGCAGCCCGACAGCGCCAGTTCGGCCAGCGCCAGTTGCGTCGACACGGCCAGCATCTCCGGCGTCAGCCGCGCCCACACCGGGTACAGGGTCTGCAGCCAGCCGAACAGCTCGACGTCCTGCGCCGGGCGCAGGGCCCGCGTCAGCGTCTGGTAGCAGTGGTGGTGGGTGTTGACCAGGCCGGGCAGCACCACCTGGCCCCGGGCGTCGATGACCTCATCGGCCGTGGCCGGCAGCTGGGCCGTCGCGCCGACGGCTTCGATGACACCGTCGCGGGCGAACAGCGCGCCGTCGGCGATCTCGCGCCGCTGCCCGTCCATCGTGGCCAGCAGCGTCGCGTGGCGCAGCAGCAGCGTGGCCATCGCCGTCCTACGCAGCGGGTTTGGGCGGTGCCGCCTTGTCGCTCCACAGCTGGCCGCCGGTGGACCAGTCGTGGCGCTGGATGTCGTAGAACACGACGTCGATGCCGTCGGCCGAGCCGCCCAGCGTCTTCACGGTGGCTTCGGTCAGCGCAGCAGCGAGTGCACGTTTCTGCTCGACCGTGCGGCCGGCAAAGAGTTCGACGCGGATCGTGGGCATGGGCGGGGCTCCTGGTTCAGTGCGCTTCGGCGGTTTTTGCCGCCTCGATGCTCGCACGTTCGTCGCCACGGGCGCCGTTGAAGAAGATGTTCAGCGCCACCGCGGCCAGCGCCGTCAGCAGGATGCCGGACTCCAGCAGCGGGTGCAGGCCATGGGCCATCTGCTGCGTCCAGCGGGGTGCCACCAGCGGGATCAGGCCGAAGCCGATGGACAGCGCGACGATGTAGAGGTTGTGGCGGTTGCCCTTGTAGTCCACCGTGGACAGGATGCGGATGCCGGTGGCCGCCACCATGCCGAACATCACCAGCCCGGCGCCGCCCAGCACAAACTGCGGAATGGCCTCGACAAAGGCCGCCATCTTGGGCAGCAGGCCGAGCACAACCATCAAGGCGCCGCCGGCAACGCAGACCCAGCGGCTGCGCACGCCGGTCACGCCGACCAGGCCCACGTTCTGGCTGAAGCTGGTGTAGGGGAAGGTGTTGAACAGGCCGCCGATCAGCGTGCCCAGGCCGTCGGTGCGCAGGCCGGCGGCCAGTTCGGCCTGGTTCAGCTTGCGCTCGGTGATGTCCGACAGCGCCAGGAACATGCCGGTGGATTCGATCATCACGACGATCATCACCAGCACCATCGTCAGGATCATCACCGGGTCGAAGGTGGGCATGCCGAAGGCCAGCGGCGTGACGAGGTCGAACCACTTCGCGCTGGCCACCTTGTCGAAGTGCATCTTGCCCAGCATCGCCGCCACCGCGCAGCCGGCGACGATGCCCAGCAGCACCGAGATGTTGGCGACGAAGCCCTTGGCGTACTTCACCAGCAGCAGGATGAAGACCAGCACCGCAGCGGCGATGGCCATGTTGTCCAGCGCGCCGTAGTTCGGGTTGTCGAGCATCGGCACCGGGCCGGCCAGCTTCAGCGGGGCGCTGGCGGCGGCGGCCGCCGCCTTCGCGCTGTCGACCATGGCCACGAGCCTGGGCACGTCCACGCTC
>JBASTF010000586.1:0-2499 GCA_049274755.1 Rubrivivax sp.
CGCCGGCACCGAGCCGCCGCCGGCACGCCGCATCCAGGGTGCGGTCTACGTCAGCTGCGCCGGCCGCGGCGGGCCGCACTTCGGTGCCCCGTCGGCCGAGCTGAAGACCATCCAGCATGCACTCGGCGACGTGCCGCTGGTCGGCTTCTTCGCCGGCGGCGAGATCGCGCGCCACCATGTGTATGGCTACACCGGTGTGCTGACGGTGTTCGTCGGCGCCGGATGAAGAGCGGCCTGCCGCCCGCGCTGAAACACCTCACCGTCTGGCTGCTGCTGGGCACGGCGGTGTTTCTCGGTGTGCAGGCCTGGATGGCCGGCCAGCAGCGCACACGCTTCCAGGTGGCGGACGGCAGGATCGAACTGCAGCGTGCGCCCGACGGCCACTTCCGCTGGCCTGGCAGCATCAACGGCGTGGCGGTGGAGTTCCTCGTCGACACCGGCGCCACACGCACGGCGCTGCCGCAGGCGCTGGCCGAACGCGCCGGCCTGGTGGCCGAGGCGCGCACCCAGTCGCAGACGGCCGGCGGCGTGGCCGAAGGTTATGTCGCCCGCGCCGACCTGCAACTGGCCGGCGGCATTGCCGCAGCCCAGCTGCGGGTGACGGTGCTGCCCGCGTTGCGTGCGCCGCTGCTGGGCATGGACATGCTGTCGCGGCTGCAGTTCAGCCAGCAGGGCGGGGTGCTGCGCATCGAGCCGCTACAGTCCCGGCCATGAACGCGCCGTTGCCAGCTGCTGTTGCCGAACGCGCCACCGACCGCGCTGCCCGCCAGCGCGAGGTGCTGCAGGCCTTGTCCGCCGTGCTGCCGCCCCATGCCTTGCTGTGGCAGCCCGAGGACACCGTGCCCTACGAATGCGACGGCCTCACCGCCTACCGCCAGCTGCCGCTGCTGGTGGCGCTGCCGGAGAACGAAGCCCAGGTGTCGGCCGTGCTGCGCCTGTGCCACGGCCTGCAGGTGCCGGTGGTGGCGCGTGGTGCCGGCACCGGCCTGTCGGGCGGCGCGATGCCGCATGCCTTGGGCGTGACGCTGTCGCTGGCCAAGTTCAACCGCATCGTGCAGGTCGACCGCCATGCGCGCACGGCCACCGTGCAATGCGGCGTGCGCAACCTGGCCATCAGCGAAGCCGCGGCGCCGCACGGCCTGTACTACGCCCCCGACCCCTCGAGCCAGATCGCCTGCACCATCGGCGGCAACGTCGCCGAAAACAGCGGCGGCGTGCACTGCCTGAAGTACGGGCTGACGCTGCACAACGTGCTGCGCGTGCGCGGTTTCACCGTCGAAGGCGAGGCCGTGGAGTTCGGCGGCGGTGCCCTCGACGCACCGGGGCTGGACCTGCTGGCCGTGCTGGTGGGCAGCGAGGGCATGCTGGCCGTGACCACCGAGGTCACCGTGAAGCTGGTGCCCAGGCCGCAGCTGGCGCGCTGCATCATGGCCAGCTTCGACGACATCCGCAAAGCCGGCGACGCGGTGGCCGCGGTCATCGGCGCCGGCATCATCCCGGCCGGGCTGGAGATGATGGACAAGCCGATGACGGCCGCCGTGGAAGACTTCGTGCATGCCGGCTACGACCTGAAGGCCGAGGCCATCCTGCTCTGCGAAAGCGACGGCACGCCGGAAGAGGTGGCCGAGGAAATCGACCGCATGCTGGACGTGCTGAGCGGCTGCGGCGCCACGCGCATGGAAGTCAGCCGTGACGAAGCGCAGCGGCTGAAGTTCTGGAGCGGGCGCAAAAACGCCTTCCCCGCCAGCGGCCGCATCAGCCCCGACTACATGTGCATGGATTCGACGATCCCGCGCAAGCGCCTGGCCGACATCCTGATCGCCATCGGCGAGATGGAACACAAGTACGGGCTGCGCTGCTGCAACGTCTTCCATGCCGGCGACGGCAACCTGCACCCGCTGATCCTGTTCGACGCCAACGACCCCGACCAGATGCACCGCTGCGAACTCTTCGGCGCCGACATCCTGGAAACCAGCGTTGCGATGGGCGGCACCGTCACCGGCGAACACGGGGTCGGCGTCGAGAAGCTCAGCAGCATGTGTGTGCAGTTCAGCCCCGGTGAACGCGAGCAGATGCTGGCGCTGAAGCGGGCTTTCGACCGCAGCGGCACGCTGAACCCGGGCAAGGTGATCCCGACGCTGCAGCGCTGTGCCGAGTACGGGAAGATGCATGTGAAGAAGGGTTTGCTGCCCTTCCCCGGGCTGGAGCGTTTCTGAGCATGGCCGAGCATGATGCTGCGCTGCAGACGCTGATCGAACAGGTGCAGACCGCGCGTGCGGCGAAGACGCCGCTGGACATCCGCGGCGGCGGCAGCAAGGCCTGGTATGGCGAAACGCCGGCCGGGCAAGCGCTGGACCTGCGGCCGCTGGCCGGCATCAGCAGCTACGAACCCACCGAGCTGGTGGTCAGCGCGCGCGCCGGCACCTTGTTGTCGGAGCTCGAAGCCACGCTTGCGGCCCAGGGCCAGTGCCTGCCGTTCGAGCCGCCGCGCTTCGCTGC
>JBASTF010000587.1:0-5150 GCA_049274755.1 Rubrivivax sp.
GCGTGGTGGCGCACGCCGCGGTGACCGCGACGGCAACGGCGGCGGCTACGCGCCGGTGCCGGAAGCGCAGATCCAGGAAGTGCACGTGCCGGAGACGATCAGCGTTGCCGATCTCGCGCACAAGATGAGCGTGAAGGCCAGCGAGCTGATCAAACAGCTGATGAAGCTGGGCCAGATGGTCACGATCAACCAGCAGCTGGACCAGGAAACGGCCATGATCCTGGTCGAGGAAATGGGCCACAAGGCCTTTGCCGCCAAGCTGGACGACCCGGAAGCCTTCACCGAGGAAGAAACCGCAGCCCACGAAGCCGCCGAAGCGCTGACGCGCCCGCCGGTGGTCACCATCATGGGCCACGTCGACCACGGCAAGACCTCGCTGCTGGACTACATCCGCCGCGCCCGCGTGGCGGCTGGCGAAGCCGGCGGCATCACGCAGCACATCGGCGCATACCACGTCGAGACGCCGCGCGGCATGATCACCTTCCTCGACACCCCGGGCCACGCGGCGTTCACCGCCATGCGTGCACGGGGCGCCAACGCCACCGACATCGTCATCCTCGTGGTGGCGGCCGACGACGGCGTGATGCCGCAGACCAAGGAAGCGATCTCGCACGCCAAGGCTGCCGGCGTGCCCATCGTCGTGGCGATGAACAAGATCGACAAGCCCGATGCCAACGTCGAGCGCGTGAAGAGCGAACTCGTGGCCGAAGGTGTGGTGCCTGAAGACTTCGGTGGCGACTCGCCGTTTGTGCCGGTGTCGGCCAAGGTCGGCACCGGTGTCGACGCGCTGCTGGAGCAGGTGCTGCTGCAGGCCGAGGTGTTGGAGCTGAAGGCGCCGGTGGCGGCCGCAGCACGTGGCCTCGTCGTCGAAGCCAAGCTGGACAAGGGCCGCGGCCCGGTGGCCACGGTGCTGGTGCAGAGCGGCACGCTGAAGAAGGGCGACGTCGTGCTGGCCGGCAGCAGCTATGGCCGTGTGCGCGCGATGCTCGACGAAGACGGCAAGGCCACCGAGTCGGCCGGCCCGTCGATGCCGGTGGAGATCCAGGGCCTGACCGAGGTGCCGCAGGCCGGCGACGAGTTCATGGTGCTGGCCGACGAACGCCGTGCCCGTGAAATCGCCACCTTCCGCCAGGGCAAGTACCGCGACGTGAAGCTGGCCAGGCAGCAGGCCGCCAAGCTGGAGAACATGTTCGACCAGCTGGGCGACGCGGCGCAGACGCTCAGCCTCATCGTCAAGGCCGACGTGCAGGGTTCGCAGGAAGCGCTGGCGCAAAGCCTGGTCAAGCTCAGCACGCCCGAGGTCAAGGTGCAGATCGTGCATGCAGCCGTCGGCGGCATCAGCGAAAGCGACATCAACCTGGCCATCGCGTCCAAGGCCGTCATCATCGGCTTCAACACACGTGCCGATGCCGGTGCGCGCAAGCTGGCCGAAAACAACGGCGTCGACATCCGCTACTACAACATCATCTACGACGCGGTCGACGATGTGAAGGCGGCGATGACCGGCATGCTGGCGCCGGAACAGCGAGAGGAAGTCATCGGCACGGCCGAGATCCGCACGGTGTTCGTGGCGTCGAAGATCGGCACGGTGGCCGGCTGCATGGTCACCGCCGGCCAGGTCACGCGCAATGCACGCTTCCGCCTGCTGCGCGAGAACGTCGTGGTCTACACCGGCGAGATCGAGTCGCTGAAGCGGATGAAGGACGACGTGCGCGAAGTCAAGGAAGGCTTCGAGTGCGGCATCAAGCTGAAGAACTACAACGACATCAAGGAAGGCGACCAGCTCGAGATCTTCGAGGTGAAGGAGGTGGCACGCACGCTGTAAAGCGGGCGATCTGCCACCCCGCGAAAGCCCCGCCCCGGCGGGGCTTGTTGCTTCAGGGGCCAAGCAATGCGTCACAAGAAATCCACCGTCAACCGCAGCTTCCGTGTCGCCGACCAGATCCAGCGCGACGTGGCCGAACTGATCCGCGACCTGAAGGACCCGCGCATCGGCATGGTCACGATCAACAGCGTCGAGGTCTCGCCGGACTACGCCCATGCGCAGGTGTATTTTTCGGTGCTGGTCGGCGACGCCGACGACAGCGCCGCAGCGTTGAACGAAGCCGCCGGCTTCCTGCGCAACGGCTTGTTCAAGCGCCTGGCCATCCACACGGTGCCGACGCTGCATTTCCATTTCGACAAGACGACGGAACGTGCCGCCGACCTGTCGGCGCTGATCACACGCGCCAACGCCACACGCGCCAAAGACGACTGATGGGCACCCCGCACGCCACCCGCACGCCCCGGCGCGCCTTGCATGGCGTGCTGCTGCTCGACAAGCCGCTGGGCTGGACGAGCAACGACGCGCTGCAGAAGGCCAAGGGCCTGCTGCGCGCGGAAAAGGGTGGCCACACCGGCACGCTGGACCCGCTGGCCACCGGGCTGCTGCCGCTGTGTTTTGGTGCCGCCACGAAGTTCAGCCAGGTCAGCCTGGACGCCGACAAGGCCTACCGCGCCACCGTGCGCCTGGGCCAGCGCACCAGCACCGGCGACCGCGAAGGCGAGATCGTCGCCGAGTTGCCGGTGGACGCCATCGAACGCGCCGCCATCGACGCCGTGCTGCCGCGTTTCACCGGCGCCGTCGACCAGCTGCCACCGATGCACTCGGCGCTGAAGCACCAGGGCAGGGCGCTGTACGACTACGCACGCGAAGGTGTGGAGGTGCAGCGCGAGTCGCGCCGCGTGACGATTCACGCCATCGACATCGTCGACTGGCAATCTCCGACCCTGGTGATCGACGTGCGCTGCAGCAAGGGCACCTACATCCGCACGCTGGCCGAAGACATCGGCACCGCGCTCGGCTGCGGCGCCCACCTGGCCGCACTGCGCCGCACCGCCAGCGGCCCGCTGACACTGGCCCATGCCGTGACGATGGACGAACTGGTCGAACTCGACGAAGCGGCACGCCAGGCCTTGCTGCAGCCGGTGGACCTGCTGCTGGCCGGCTGGCCCGAAGTTCGCTTGCCCGACGACGAGGCAGGCCGTTTCCTGACCGGTCTGCGCCGGCGTGTTGCGCTGGCCGACGCGCCGGCCGTGCGTGTGTACGGCTCGAACCCGCCGGCCTTTCTCGGCAGCGCCCACATTTCCGGCGGCGAGCTGATCGCCGACCGCCTACTCAGTCCTCTCGAAGTCCAGGCCCAGCCGTGAGCCCGCAGGGCCGCCCCAAGGGTGAACACCGAAGCGCGTAGCGCGAAGGCAAGCAAATGAGCAACAAGCAGATCCGCAACATCGCCATCATCGCGCACGTCGACCATGGCAAAACCACCCTGGTCGACCAGCTGCTGCGCCAGAGCGGCACCTTCCGCGAAAACGAGAAGGTCGCCGAGCGGGTGATGGACAGCAACGACATCGAACGCGAGCGTGGCATCACCATCCTGGCGAAGAACTGCGCCGTCACCTGGCAGGGCACACACATCAACATCGTCGACACGCCGGGCCACGCCGACTTCGGTGGCGAGGTCGAGCGTGCGCTGTCGATGGTCGACGGCGTCGTGCTGCTGATCGACGCCCAGGAAGGCCCGATGCCGCAGACCCGCTTCGTCACGAAGAAGGCGCTGGCGCTGGGGCTGAAGCCCATCGTCGTCGTCAACAAGGTCGACAAGCCCGGCTCGCGCCCGGACTACGTGATCAACGCCGCGTTCGAGCTCTTCGACAAGCTGGGCGCCAACGACGAGCAGCTGGACTTCCCGGTGGTCTACGCCTCGGGCCTGAACGGCTGGGCCTCGCTGACCGAAGGCGCGGCCGGCGAGCAGTGGGGCGAGAACATGGCGCCGCTGTTCGACACCGTGCTGAAGCATGTGCCGGCGCACGAAGGCGACCCGGCGGCGCCGCTGCAGTTGCAGATCTCGTCGCTGGACTACAGCACCTTCGTCGGCCGCATCGGCGTCGGCCGCGTCAACGCCGGCACGCTGAAGCCGATGATGGACGTGCTGGTGATGGAAGGCACGGATGGCAAGTCCTACAAGGGCCGCATCAACCAGGTGCAGACCTTCGAGGGCCTGGAGCGCATCCAGACCGACGAAGCCGGCCCCGGCGACATCGTGCTGATCAACGGCATCGAGGACATCGGCATCGGTGTCACCGTCACCAGCCCCGACAGCCCGACGCCGCTGCCGATGCTGAAGGTCGACGAGCCGACGCTGACGATGAACTTCTGCGTCAACACCAGCCCGCTGGCCGGCCGCGAAGGCAAGTTCGTCACCAGCCGCCAGATCTGGGACCGGCTGCAGAAAGAGCTGCAGAGCAACGTCGCGCTGCGCGTGAAGGAGTCCGGCGAAGACGGCATCTTCGAAGTCAGCGGCCGCGGTGAACTGCACCTGACCATCCTGCTGGAGAACATGCGCCGCGAAGGCTACGAGCTGGCCGTCAGCAAGCCGCGTGTGGTGTTCCGCGACGTTGGCGGCGAGCGCCACGAGCCGATCGAGATGGTCACCGCCGACATCGAAGACCAGCACCAGGGCGGCGTGATGCAGGCCCTGGGCGAGCGCAAGGGCGAACTCGTCAACATGGAAACCGACGGTCGCGGCCGTGTGCGCCTGGAGTACCGCATTCCTGCGCGTGGCCTGATCGGTTTCTCGAACGAGTTCCTGAACCTGACGCGCGGCACCGGCCTCATCAGCAACATCTTCGACAGCTGGGAAGCCTACAAGGGCGAGATCGCCGGCCGCAAGAACGGCGTGCTGATCAGCATGGACGACGGCGAGATCTTCACCTACGCACTGGGCAAGCTCGACGACCGCGGCCGCATGTTCGTGAAGGCCGGCGACCCGGTCTACGAAGGCATGATCGTCGGCATCCACAGCCGCGACAACGACCTCGTCGTCAACGCCACACGCACCAAGCAGCTGACGAACTTCCGCGTCAGCGGCAAGGAAGACGCGATCAAGATCACGCCGCCGATCGACCTGACGCTGGAATACGCGGTGGAGTTCATCGACGACGACGAACTGGTCGAGATCACGCCGAAGAGCGTGCGTGTGCGCAAGCGCCACCTGAAGGAACACGACCGCAAGCGCGCGTCGCGCGAAGCGGCCTGACAGCCGCGTGCGCGCAGCGGCCTGGGCCAGGCCGCGCGCTCAGCCCAGCTTGTTGAGCTCGGCGCGCAGCCT
>JBASTF010000588.1:0-10556 GCA_049274755.1 Rubrivivax sp.
GCGCAACAACTGAAGCAAACGCAGCGGCCGCGTGCAACGCGGCTGCGACCTGGTGTCGCGAGACTGCTGCTCACGGGCTTGCCATGTCGGCCGGGCCCGCAGAGCCAGAGGACCCCACACCATGATCAGAACGTCCACCGCCGTTGCCGCACTCGCCCTGCTGGCCGCTGCACCCGCTTTTGCAAGCCCGATCACCAGCGCCGCCGATCCGTCGCTGGCTGGCGCCGGCGTCTTCGACTTCGACACGTTGCCGAAGTCGAACGGTGCCTCTCTGTCCATCGTCACCCTGCCCGGCATCGCGACCATCAGCGACCGCGGCCTCGGCGAGATGTACATCGCCAACGGCGGCAACAACAACCCCGACGGCAGCGGCAACCGCTGGCTGTACACCGGCGGTTCTCCAGTCATCGACATCGTCTTCAACAGCGCGGTCTCGGCCTTCGGCTTCAAGTGGTCGGGCTTCGACTGGCTGATCGAGATGAAGGCCTACGACACCAACGGCGTGCTGGTCGATGCCACGACGGTGGCCGGCCTGCCCACCTATGACGGCTTCACCGGCCTGGCGGCCAGCGGCATCCGCCACGTGACGCTGTCAGCCGTCAACGACACCGGCGCTGCCTGGAACGACAACTACCTGATCGACCAGCTGACCTACAAGTTCGAGAGCAGCGGCCACAGCACGGCGCCGTTGCAGGTGCCGGAGCCGGCCAGCCTGGCCCTGGTGGCCGCCGCGCTGGCCGGCCTGGGGCTGCAGCAGCGCCGCCGGCGCCTGCTGGGCCGATGACACCGGAGACGGTGCATCGTGTGGTCGGGGTGAAAGGATTCGAACCTTCGACCCACTGGTCCCAAACCAGTTGCGCTACCAGGCTGCGCTACACCCCGACGAACGTGTCATTGTAGCGGGCGGCCTTCGGCGGCTGGCGGCTGCAGCTGGCGCGCCACGTCCATGCACTGGCGGATGTGCTGCTCGCAGACCAGCTTCAGTGCCGAAAAGGTCAGCGCCGCCGACACCGCCTGGCCGGCCAGCGGTACGAACTTGGCGGCCTGCTGCGCCGTCAGCCGCACACCCACCACACGCAGCAGGCGCAGCACCAGTTCGCGTGTGACGACACGGCCCACCAGCAGGCCGCCGCCAACGCTGACAGCCTTGAACACCGCCACGCGCCGGTCGGGTGCCAGGCGTTCGATCTGCGCCGGTGTCAGCCCGAACTCGGCGCTGATCTCGGGCAGCAGCTTCATCAGCACGCTGACGTCGGTCAGCCAGTCCAGCCCCGGCAGCGGCACCATGGCCACGCCGGCGGCCAGCAATGCCCGCTTGCTGACGTGGCGACGGCTGCGCGCCGCGGCGGCTTCGATGGCGCTTTCGCCGATGGGAACGATGTTGGACACGGTCATGCGACTGGGCTGTCGTGGCTGGCCGGCGGCAGCATCACCTGGTGCTCGCGCGGCGCCTTCAGGATGATGGAGGTGGAGGTCTCTGCCAACAGGCAGAGTTCTGAAACGACGGCATCCAGATGTGCCACGTCGACGACGGCAATCTCCAGTTCCCAGCTCGTTTCGCCGGTGATGTTCCAGGCGTTGATGATCTCGGGCCGGCTCTCGACGATCTTCAGCATGCGGCCGAAGTCGGCACGGCCCACACGCACCAGCGCACGGATGCCGTAGCCCAGCGCCGCCAGGTTCACGGTGGCGCGGTAGCCGGTGATGACACCTGCGGCCTCCAGCTTGCGCACACGTTCAGCCACCGCAGGCTGGCTGAGGTGCACACGCCGGCCCAGTTCGGCCAGGCTGAGGCGGGCATCGGCCTGGAGCTCGGCGAGGATGCGGGTGTCGTAGGAATCCAAGGCCATCTGATGCATCAACCTTCGAATCGAAACCATGGCTGCTGGATGAACGTCGAACAGCCATGGAGGGGCGGGACTTGCCTTTCTATCATGCCGCCATGTCCGCTGTCCTGCCCCTGCCCACCGCACCCTCGCGTGTGGCCTCGCCGCTGATCCTGGCCTGCCTCGCCGCCACCTGGCTGATCTGGGGTTCGACCTATCTGGCCATCAAGTGGGCCCTGGTCAGCTTCCCGCCGTTTTTTCAGATGGGCACACGCTTCGTCGCCGCGGGCGTGCTGCTGGGGGCGTTTGCGCTGTGGCGGGGCGCCCGCTGGCCCAGCCGCAGCGAATGGCTGAGTGCGCTGGTGCTGGGCGCGCTGCTGCTCGGCGGCGGTTATGGCGCCACGGCCTTTGCCCAGGTCAGCGTCAGCTCGGGCCTGGTCGTGGCCTTCATCGCGGTGGTGCCGGCCCTGGTGGCACTGTTCCAGTGGCCCTATGGTGTGCGGCCGTCGCGGCTGGAAGCCGCGGGCATCGTGCTGGGGCTTGTCGGTGTTGTGCTGCTGACGCAGGGCCAGGGCTTCGGCGCTTCGCTGTCCGGTCTGCTGGCGATGGCCCTGGCCTGTTCCACCTGGTCACTGGGCAGCGTCTGGGCCAAACACGGCCTGCCCGGTGGGCGCAAGCTGGCCCTGGCGCCCGGCGCCGCGGGTTATGCCAGCCAGATGCTGGCCGGTGGGCTGCTGCTGCTGGCGGCGTCGTGGGCCGTTGGCGAACAGCCGGTGCTGCCACCCGACGGCCGTGCACTGGCCTGCTGGGCCTACCTGGTGGTGGCCGGTTCGCTGATCGGCTTTTCGGCCTACATGCTGCTGTTGCAGCGCACCAGTGCCGGCCTGGCCTCGAGCTACACCTTCGTGAACCCGGTGATCGGCATGGTGCTCGGCGTGTTGCTGGGCGGCGAAGTCGTCAGCGGCCAGGAGCTGCTGGCCGCCAGCGTGATTGCCGGCGGCGTGCTGTTGCTGCTGGCGGCGCGGCGCTGAGCCTCACCTCTTCTCACCTCTTCTCAGCGCCTGTTCTGCGCCGCCGTGCGGATGGCGCTCAGCGTCGTGCGTGTGGTGATCACGTCGCTGTCCAGCTTCAGGTGCAGCAGGCCGGGGCGGCCGGCTTCGATCAGCCGGTGCAAGGCCGGTTCGAGCTCGTCGGTGCGTGTGGCGCTGGCGGCTTCCCAGCCGTAGGCACGCGCCAATGCTGCGAAGTCGGGGTTGAACAGGTCGCTGCCGCTGACACGCCCCGGGTACTCGCGCTCCTGGTGCATGCGGATGGTGCCGTAGGTGCCGTTGTCGACGACGATGGACAGCAGCTTCTTCGCGCCGTAGCCGGTGGCTGTCGCCAGTTCCTGGCCCGTCATCAGGAAGTCGCCGTCGCCGGCCAGGTTCACGGCCCAGCGCTGCGGCTCCAGCAGCGACGCGGCCACGGCCGCCGGCAGGCCGTAGCCCATCGCGCCGCTGGTGCAGGCCAGTTGCGTGCGGCCGGCATGCTGCAGGCCGGGGTAGCGGTAGTAGCGGTGCAGCCAGCCGCTGTAGTTGCCGGCGCCGTTGGTGTAGACCGTGTCGTCCGGCAGCAGCTCGCCGAGCAGGCGGATCAGCACGGCCAGGTCCATCGGCGCCACCGCCGGCGCCTGCAGGTTGGCCAGGTAGTCGGCATGGGCCGCGGCCGTGTGCGCGGCCCAGGGCAGTTGCGGCGGTGCGGCCAGCGCTTCCAGCGCCTTCGCAGCACTGGCCATCGAACTCTGCAGCAGCAGGTCGGCGGCATAGACACGGCCCAGTTCCTCGGGCCCGGCATGGATGTGCACCAGCTTCTGCTGCGGCCGCGGCGGCACCAGCAAGGTGTAGCCGCTGGTCGTCATCTCACCCAGGCGCACACCGAGCGCGATGACGAGGTCGGCCTCGCGGATGCGCGCCGCCAGCTTGGGATTGATGCCGATGCCGACGTCGCCGGCGCAGTTCGGATGCCGGTTGTCGAACGTATCCTGGAAGCGGAAACCATTGCCCACCGGCAGTTGCCAGTTCTCGGCAAAACGCTGCAGTGCCTTGCAGGCCTCGGCGTCCCAGCCGCTGCCGCCGGCGATGACAAAGGGCCGCTGCGCCGCCAGCAGCATGGCACGCAGGTCGCGCAGACCCCCCGGCGCCGGCCAGGCATGCGCCGGCTCGGCACGCGGCAGCACCGGGGCCGTGGTCAGCTGCGTCAGCATGTCTTCGGGCAAGGCCAGCACCACCGGGCCAGGGCGGCCCTGCAGGGCGGTGTGGAAGGCGCGTGCCACGTATTCGGGCACACGGTCGGCATCCTGGATCTCGGCCACCCACTTGGCCATGCCCAGTGTGCCCGGGCTGAAGAACTGGCGGTAGTCCAGTTCCTGGAAGGCCTCGCGGTCGCGCTGGTCGCTGGCCACCTGGCCGACGAACAACACCATCGGCGTCGAGTCCTGGAAGGCCGTGTGCAGGCCGATGCTGGCATTGGTGGCACCGGGGCCACGGGTGACAAAACAGACACCCGGCCGGCCGCTGAGCTTGCCCTGGGCCTCGGCCATGAAGGCGGCGCCGCCTTCCTGGCGGCAGGCGATGAAGCGGATCTGCTCGCGGTGTTCGTGCAGGCCGTCGAGCACGGCCAGATAACTTTCGCCGGGCACGCCGAAACAGGTGTGCACACCCTGGGCAACCAGGGCTTCGACGAGGGCATGGCCGGCAGGCCGCGGGTTCGTGTTCATGGGCCAACTGTATCGCCCTGGACTAGCATCGCGCGCCATGCCCCGCCCTGCTCCACCGCCCCCGCCCAAGACCCGCGACGCCGACCGCTCGCAGCAGGCCATCCTGGCCGCAGCGCGCGACGAGTTCGCCGAACACGGCCTCGGCGGTGCCCGCGTCGACCGCATCGCCGAACGTGCGGCGCTCAACAAGAAGCTCATCTACTACTACTTCGAGAACAAGGACGCGCTGTTCGTCGCCGTGCTCGAAGACGCCTACCGCAGCATCCGCGACGCCGAGCAGCAACTGCACCTCGAAGACCTGGCACCCGCCGACGCACTGCGCCGGCTGACCGAGTTCACCTGGAACTACTACCTCGAACATCCGGAGTTCCTGACGCTGCTGAACAGCGAGAACCTGCACCGCGGCCGCCACCTCGCCGAGTCGCGCCGTGCGCAGGCGCTGAACTCGCCGCTGATCGAAACCATCGGCCGTGTGCTCGAACGTGGCCGCGCCAGCGGTGAACTGCGTGGTGGCATCGACCCGATGCAGCTCTACATCTCGATCGCCGCGCTGGCCTACTTCTACCAGTCGAACAAACACACGCTGTCGGCGATCTTCGCGCGCGACCTGATGACGCCCAAGGCCCGCAGCGAACGGCTGTCGCACATCTGCGATGTCATCGTCGGTTATGCGCTGAAGACCTGATATTCACCAAAAGGTGAATCGGGCTCGCCCTTCAACCCGGATTTTCCCGGAGTCTCGCTGCGTCCTGTGCTCCTAGAATCGGCTTTATTCACCAATTGGTGATTTAAGTCGAACAGGAGACGACCCATGACTTCGAATGCCTCCCGGCGCGCGCTGCTCGCCGCCACCCTGCTGTCGTCGCTGCCGCTGGCAGCGCTGGCCCAAGGCGGCTACCCGACGAAGCCGATCCGCGTTGTCGTGCCCTTCGCCGCCGGCAGCACCACCGACATCATCGCCCGTGCCATCGCCGACAAGATGAGCGCCAGCCTGGGCCAGCAACTGGTGGTGGACAACCGCGCGGGCGCCAGCGGCACCATCGGCCAGCAGGCCGTGGCCACGGCCGCGCCCGACGGCTACACGGTCATGATCCACTCGTCGTCGCACACGGTCAGCCCCAGCACCTTCGCCAAGCTGCCGTTCGACACGGTGGCCGACTTCGCCGCCGTCACGCCCATCGCCGCGGTGCCGAACGCGCTGGTCATCTCGCCGGCCAAGAACATCAGGTCGCTGAAGGACTTGCTGGCCGCCGCCAAGGCCACGCCGGCCGGCCTGAACTTCGCATCGGCCGGCCAGGGCAGCGCCACGCACCTGAATGCCGAGAAGTTCCGTGTCGCCGCCGGCATCCAGGCCACGAACATCCCGTTCAAGGGTTCGGCCGAAGCCGTCAACGAAGTGATCGCCGGACGCGTGGACTACTACTTCTCGCCGATCGCACCCGTCATCGGCCAGATCAAGGGTGGGCAGCTGGTGGCGCTGGCCGTCGGTTCGCCGCGCCGTTCCTCGTCGCTGCCCGACGTGCCCACCACTGCCGAAGCCGGTGTGCCGGGCTCGGAGTTCAACTTCTGGATCGGCATGATGGCCCCGGCAAAAACGCCGCGCGACATCGTCGACCGGCTGAATGCCGAGGTTGTGAAGGCGCTGGCCGCGCCCGAGGTGAAGGAGCGTTTCGTGCAGTTGGGCGTGGACGCCTGGACGATGAAGCCGGCCGAGTTCGACGGCTACATCAAGGCCGAGATCGTCACCAACGCCAAGCTCGTCAAGGACGCCGGCCTGAGCCCGGCACAGTAAGCAAGTCAGGAAGTCAGGAACTCACCATGGCCACCCGCACCCTCGGTCTGATCATGAACGGCGTCACCGGACGCATGGGCATGAACCAGCACCTGATCCGTTCCATCGTCGCCATCCGCAACCAGGGCGGCGTCACGCTCGCCAACGGCGACACCGTGATGCCCGACCCGGTGCTGATCGGCCGCAACGCCGAGAAGATCGAGGCGCTGGCCCAGGCCCATGGCATCGCCCGTTTCGGCACCAACCTCGAAGCGGCGCTGGCCAACAAGGCCGACAGCGTGTTCTTCGACGCCGGCACCACGCAGATGCGGCCGACGCTGCTGGCGCAGGCGCTGCGCGCCGGCAAACATGTCTACTGCGAAAAGCCCATCGCCACCAACCTGAACGAAGCGGTGGAGATCTGCCGCGTCGCCCAGGCCTCGGGGCTGAAACACGGCGCGGTGCAGGACAAGCTGTTCCTGCCCGGCCTGCGCAAGCTGGACATGCTGCGCCGCTCGGGCTTTTTCGGCCGCATGCTGAACGTGCGCATCGACTTCGGCTACTGGGTCTTCGAAGGCGACCTGCAGCCCATCCAGCGCCCGAGCTGGAACTACCGTGCGGAAGACGGCGGCGGCATGATCCTCGACATGATGTGCCACTGGCGCTACGTGCTGGACAACCTGTTCGGCGAGGTGCAGTCCATCACCTGCCTGGGCGCCACGCATGTCGACACACGCTGGGACGAAGCCGGCAAGCCCTATGCCTGCACGGCCGACGACGCGGCCTACGCCACGGCGCAGCTGAAGGGCCACAACGGCGAGCCGGTGGTGGCGCAGATGACGATGAGCTGGGCCACCCGCGTGCGCCGCGACGACCTGGTGACCTTCCATGTCGACGGCACCCATGGCTCGGCGGTGGCCGGCCTGCAGAGCTGCCGCGCACAAAGCCGCGTGACCACGCCGCGCCCGGTGTGGAACCCCGACGTCAAGCAAAGCATGGACTTCTTCGACCAGTGGCAGGAAGTGCCCGACACCCAGGTCTACGACAACGGCTTCAAGATCCAGTGGGAGGTCTTCATCCGCCACGTCGTCGACGACGCGCCCTACCGCTGGACCCTGCCCGAAGGCGCCAAGGGGGTGCAACTGGTGGAGGCCGCGCTGCAGAGCTGGAAGGAACGGCGCTGGGTCGATGTGCCGGCGCTGGCGGTGTGAGCGCCGCGATGAAGATCACCCTGCCCCAGGCCGACGGGCGTCTTGCGGCCTACACGCTGCGTGGTCCCGGCGACTTCCGGCCGGCTGCGCCCGGCACGCCGCTGACACGCATTGCCTACTCCGCGGCCCATGTGGTGGCCGACCCCCGCGCCGCGATCGACCCCTGGTTGCAATGTGCCGTCGACTGGGATGCCACCATCGCCTACCGCCAACGCCTGTGGTCCATGGGCCTGGGCGTGGCCGAGGCCATGGACACGGCGCAGCGTGGCATGGGCCTGGACTGGCCGACCTCGCTGGAACTGATCGGCCGCAGCATCGATGCGGCGAAAGACATGCCCGGCGCCTTCCTCGCCAGCGGCTGCGGCACCGACCACCTGGCGGTGGAAGACGCGAAGTCGGTCGACGACGTGATCCGCGCCTATGAAGAGCAGATGGCCGCCATCGAGAAGCTCGGCGGCAAGCTCATCGTGATGGCCAGCCGCGCGCTGGCGCGGGTGGCGAAGAGCCCGGCCGACTACGAACGTGTCTACGACCGTGTGCTGCGCCAGGCGAAGGAGTCCGTGGTGCTGCACTGGCTGGGCGACATGTTCGACCCGGCGCTGAAGGGCTACTGGGGCAGCACGGACACGGCGAAGGCCATGGACACGGCGCTGGCCGTCATCGCCGCGCACCCGGCCAAGGTCGACGGCATCAAGATCTCGCTGCTCGACAAGGACGAGGAGATCAAGATGCGCGCCGCGTTGCCGGCCGGCGTTCGCATGTACACCGGCGACGACTTCAACTACGCCGAGCTGATCGCCGGCGACGGCCGGAAACACAGCGACGCGCTGCTGGGCATCTTCGACGCCATCGCGCCGGCCGCGAGTGCCGCGCTGGCTGCGCTGGCCGCGGGCGACCGCGCCCGTTTCGACGCCATCCTGGAACCCACGGTGCCGTTGTCGCGCCACATCTTCCAGGCGCCGACACGTTTCTACAAAACGGGTGTTGTGTTCATGGCCTGGCTGAACGGCCACCAGAGCCACTTCACGATGGTCGGCGGCCAGCAGAGCACACGGTCGCTGCTGCACTTCGCCGAACTGTTCCGGCTGGCCGACGCGGCCGGGCTGATCGAACAGCCCGAGCTGGCGGTGCCGCGCATGCAGGCCTTGCTGGCGCTGCACGGCGTGCACTGAGAAGACAACTGACAAGGAGACACGATGCTGTTCCGACCCACGCTGCTGGCGCTGGCCGCGGCGACGCTGCCGATGCTGGCCCAGGCGCAAGCCCAGGCCTGGCCCGACAAGACCGTTCGCATGGTCATCCCCTTCCCGCCCGGCGGCACGCTGGACCGGGTCGGCCGCCTGCTGGCGCAGGACCTGGGCAAGACCTTCGGCCAGACCTTCGTCGTCGAGAACAAACCCGGTGGCAACGGCGTCATCGGCGGCGATGCGGTGGCCAAGGCCCCGGCCGACGGCTACACGCTGCTGTTCAACGCCAGCACCTTCGTCACCGCGCCGATGACGATGAAGTCCGTGCCCTACAAGGTGCAGGCCGATTTCGTGCCCATCAGCCTGGTGGCCCAGGCGCCGCTGTCGATGGCCATCAGCAACAAGCTGGGTGCTGCCGATCTGAAGGCCCTGGTGGCCGCCGCCAAGGCCCAGCCTGGCAAGCTGAACTTCGCCGTCGGCTCCATCGGCTCGGCCGGGCACTTGTGCACCGTGAAGCTGGAACAGGCGGCCGGCATCAGCCTGGCCATCGTGCCCTACAAGGGCACGGCGCCGGCCTTCCAGGACCTGGTGGGCGGGCAGATCGAAGGTTTCATCGACCCGGTGCTGGGCTCGGTGCAGTTCCACCGCAACAAGCAGCTGCACGTGGTGGCCGTCACCTCGGCCAAGCGTCTGCCCAACCTGCCGGATGTGGCCACCGCCGCCGAAACCCTGCCCGGCTTCGAATGCGCCAGCTGGTACGGCCTGTGGGCGCCGGCAAAAACGGCACCCGACATCGTCGCCAAGCTCAACGCCGCGGTGAACAAGGCCCTGGCCGGCGAGATGCGCGACAAGCTGCTGGCCGACGGCCTGGTGCCCGGCGGCGGCAGCCCGGCGGACTTCGCGAAGTTCCAGGCCGATGACATCGCGGCCTCCGGCAAGATCATCGCCGAGAAGAAGATCAGCGTCGAATGAACAACGCGGCGCGCGCCGTCGTCACCGGCAGCAGTTCGGGCATCGGTGCCGCCATCGCCCGCCGGCTGCTGGCCGACGGCTGGCAGGTGCTGGGGCTGGACCGGGCACCGGCCACGCTGGTGCACGAGCGCTTCACCGCGCAGGCCGTGGACCTGAGCGACGACCGGCAGATCGACACCGTGCTTGCCACGCTGCTGGCCGACGGCCCACCACGAGCCCTGGTGCACGCCGCCGGTGTGCTGCGCACGGCGCCGCTGGGTGCGTTGCAGGCCGCGGACGGCATGCTGATGTGGCAGCTGCATGTGGCGGCCGCCACACGCCTGGCCAATGCCGTGCTGCCGGCGATGCGTGCCGCGCAGCAAGGCCGTGTGGTGTTGGTCGGCAGCCGCGTCTCGCAAGGCATGCCGGGCCGCAGCCAGTACGCAGGCACGAAGGCTGCACTGGTGGCGCTGGCACGCAGCTGGGCCGGCGAAGTGGTGGCCGACGGCATCACCGTCAACCTCGTGTCGCCGGCTGCCACTGACACGCCGATGCTGCAGGACCCGCAACGTGCCGGCAGCGCCCCGCGGCTGCCGCCGATCGGCCGCCTGATCCGCCCCGACGAAGTGGCGGCGCTGGTGGCCTTTCTGCTGTCGCCGGAAGCCGCGGCCATCACCGGGCAGGACATCGCCGTCTGCGGCGGTGCCTCGCTGCCGCGATGAGCAGGACCGGTCCAGTGGGCCTGGTCGGCCTGGGCCTCGTCGGCCGTGCACTGGCGCAGCGCCTGCTGCAAGCCGGCCACCCCGTGCTGGGGCACGACCACCACGCGGCCGCCAACAGCGCCTGGGCCGCAGC
>JBASTF010000589.1:0-3025 GCA_049274755.1 Rubrivivax sp.
GTGCCGGCCGCTGCCAGCGGCCACGGTGTGCTGAAAGGCGCCTCGTGGATGACCCGGCCGCGCGCTCGCCATCCGCAGGCGCGCCGGTTTGCGCCGCCGGCCCGCGATACGATGCTCTGCGGCTTCCGAAGCTGCGCCCTCTGAACACGAAGAGACATGACCCAGATCCAACTCAACGTCAACGGCAGCACGGTGCGTGCCGACGCCGAACCGGCGACCCTGCTGGTCGAACTGCTGCGCGGCCCGCTGGCGCTGACCGGCACCCATGTCGGCTGCGACACCAGCCAGTGCGGCGCCTGCACCGTGCTGCTCGACGGCCAGGCGGTGAAAAGCTGCAGCGTGCTGGCGGTGCAGGCCGCCGGCCGCAGCGTCACCACCGTCGAAGGCCTCGCGAAGCCGGACGGCACCTTGCACCCGGTGCAGGAGGCCTTCATCGCCTGCCACGGCCTGCAGTGCGGCTTCTGCACGCCGGGCATGATGATGACGGCCACCTGTCTGCTGCAGAGCAACCCGCGTCCCAGCGACGACGAGGTGGCGCATGCGCTGGAAGGCAACCTCTGCCGCTGTACCGGCTACGTCAACATCGTCGCCGCCGTGCAGCAGGCCGCGAAGACGCTGCGTGGAGAACCGGCATGAACGCCCCGCTGGCAACACAACGCTTCGGCAGCGGCCAGTCCGTGCGCCGTGTCGAGGACCCGGCCCTGGTGCAGGGCCGCGGCCAGTTCACCGACGACGTGAACCCGGCCGGTCAGCTGTTCCTGCGCTTCGTGCGCTCGACGGCCGCCCATGCCAGGTTGCTGCAGATCGACAGCACGGCCGCCAAGGCCATGCCCGGTGTCGTTGCCATCTTCAGCGGCGCCGAACTCGCAGCGGCCGGTGTGAAGCCGATCCCGGTGGCACCGGCCTTCAAGCGCCCCGACGGCCAGACCATGGCGACGCCGCCCAAACGTGCGCTGGCGCTGGACGTCGTGCGCTTCGTCGGTGAACCGGTGCTGGCCATCGTGGCCGAGAGCCGCGAGGCGGCACGTGCCGCGGCCGATGCGGTGTTGATCGACTACGAAGACCTGCCGGTGGTCGTCGATGCCGTCAGCGCCACGCAACCCGGCGCGCCGGTGCTGTGGCCGGCCGCGCCCGACAACGTCTCGGCCGAGATGCGCCATGGCGACCCCGCCGCGGTGGCCGCGGCCTTCGAGCGTGCCGCCCACCGCGTGCAGCTGGACATCGTCAACCAGCGCCTGGCGGCCAGCCCGATGGAGCCGCGCAGCGTGCTGGCGGCCCACGACGGCCAGCGGCTGACGGTGCGCCTGTCCAGCCAGATGCCCACCGGCGTGCGTGCCGGCCTGGTCGACGCCATTCCGGGGCTGACGACCGACAACGTGCGTGTGCTGGTCGGCGATGTCGGTGGTGGTTTCGGCATGAAAACCGGCCTCTACACCGAGGACATCGCGGTTGCCTATGCCGCGCTGCAGCTCGGGCGGCCGGTGAAGTGGCAGGCCGAACGGGTGGAGGACTTCCTCTCGGCCGCCGCCGGGCGCGATGTCGTCAGCCATGCCGAGATGGCGCTGGACGCCGGCGGCAAGGTGCTGGCGCTGCGCATCCGTTCGCTGGCCAACGTCGGCGCCTACCCGTCGACCACCGGCGCGGCGATCCAGTTGCTGATCGGCCCCTGGGTCACGACCAGCATCTACGACATCCAGACCATCGACCTGCATCTCACCGCGGTGCTGAGCAACACGGCGGCCACCGGCGCCTACCGCGGTGCCGGCCGGCCCGAGGCGATCTACACGATCGAGCGCCTGTTCGACGCCGCGGCGCGCGAGATGCAGCTCGACCCGGCCGAACTGCGCCGCCGCAACATGATCCGGCCCGCGCAGTTCCCGTACAAGAACCCGATGGGCCAGGTCTACGACGTCGGCGGCTTCGAGAAGATGCTGGACCAGGGCCTGGCGCTGGCCGACTGGAACGGTTTCGCCGCGCGGCGCGCGGCCTCCGAGGCCCGCGGCAAGCTGCGCGGGCGCGGCATCGCCACCTTCCTGGAATGGACGGGCGGCAACGCGCTGGAGGAAAACGTCAAGGTCAAGGTCACCGCCGACGGTTTCATCGAGCTGACCTCGGCGACGATGGCCATGGGCCAGGGCATTGCCACCAGCTACGTGCAACTGGCGCACGACGTGTTCGGCGTGCCGATCGAGAAGATCCGCGTGCTGCAGGGCGACACCGACCGGGCCAACGGCTTCGGCAGCGCCGGCAGCCGCTCGCTGTTCACCGGCGGCGCCGCGGTGCGCGTGGCCTCGGAACGCGCGGTCGACCAGGGCAAACAACTGGCCGCCGAAGCGCTGGAAGCGCCGGCCACCGACATCGAGTACCGCGCCGGGCGCTTCAACGTCGCCGGCACCGACCTCGGCATCGGCCTGTTCGAACTCGCGGCGCGCCAGCCGCAGCACGGCATCGCCGTCGACGGCAGCGCCAAGGCGGCGGCGCCGAGCTGGCCCAACGGCTGCCACATCGCCGAGGTCGAGATCGATGCCGCCACCGGCAGCGTCGAGATCGTCGCCTACAGCTCGGTCAACGACATCGGCCGCATCGTCAGCCCGACCATCGTGAAGGGCCAGATCGAAGGCGGCGCGGTGCAAGGCATCGGCCAGGCGTTGTGTGAACGTGTGGCCTACGACGCCGACAGCGGCCAGCTGCTGTCGGCCAGCTACATGGACTACGCACTGCCACATGCCGACGGCTTTCGCGGCTTCCAGACACGGTTCGACGAAACGGTGCCCTGCACGACCAACGGCCTGGGCGCCAAGGGGGTCGGTGAACTCGGCACCATCGGCGCCACGCCGGCGGTGGTGAACGCCGTCGTCGACGCACTGGACCATGCCGGCCTGGGGCGCGACGCCGAAAAAGTGCAGATGCCGCTGACGGCCGAAACCGTCTGGCGTGCGCTGCAACTGCGCGACTTCGGCGCGCCGGTGTTCGGCTGAGGAGGCTGCAACGATGGCTGGTGCCGTGCTCGTGGTCGGTGCCGGCG
>JBASTF010000590.1:0-10499 GCA_049274755.1 Rubrivivax sp.
GATCAAGGCCTTGCGCCGCCGCGAACACACGCCCGCGGCGCCCGGCGGCGCGGGCTGATCGCGACGCCGTGGCCGCCGCCTGCAACGAAGTGTGTGCAGGATTCGGCGAAGCCTTGTGCCGCAGACAACGGGCAGCGGCGCGGCGACCGCAGCGTCCGTATGCTGGCGGGCAGCGGGCGATCCTGGCGCTTCGGGTTGCGCGCAACGGCCGGGCCCGTCACCCACCCCGGGCAGCAACCACTCTGTCAACCCCGAATCGCAAAGACATCGGCATGACATCCCCTGCCTGCATTGCCTGGTCCGCGCCCCCCTCAAGGCGGGGGTTGTTGGGCGTCACCACGGCTGCTTACATTTCGCGCCATCAAGGGGTCGCAGAGCCCGCCTCATCACCGATGGGAACTCGACCGGCGCAAGCGGCGCCGGTTTCCGGAGCGGCCATCGCCCGGCTTCGAGCTGTCTGCTGACCTTCGCACCGACGTTCCCATGATCCGCATCTTCCATCACTACGTGCACCGCGCCTCGCTGCGCAGCATGTTGTTCGATCTGGCGCTGGCCCTGCTCGTCACGATCGGCGTCATCGCATTCCAGGCCGGTGGCATCAACCAAGCCGTGCCGCTGGCCGGCACGCACGTGGTGTCGTTTGCCGCCTGCCTGTTTGTCATCAACAGCGCCTCGGGCCTGTACGAGGTGGCGCCGCTGGGTTCGTTCGGCCGTGCCTGTGCCCGTGCCCTGCTGGTGCTGCTGATCGCCCTGCCGCTGGCCTATGTCATCTTCGGCCTGCTGCCCACGCAATTGTTCAGCCGCGGCACCGTGCAATTCACGGTGATGGCCGGTGTTTCGGCCCTGGTGCTGCGCCGTGTCTATGTATCGCACTGGGCGGCGCCGCAGGCCAGCCGCACACGCATCCTGATCTTCGGTGCCGGCCCGGCCGCCAAGGTCGTCGGCAACACGCTGAAGGCCTCGGACCCGAACGCACACATCGTCGGCTATGTCGCCGGGCCCAACGAGACGACGGCCGCGGTGCCCGAGCACGAGCTGCTCGAGATGGCCGGCTCTCTGACCGAGATGGCCGAGCGCCTGAACGTCGACGAGATCGTCGTCGCGCTGACCGAGCGTCGTGCCGGCAGCATGCCGCTGCGCCAACTGCTGGACTGCAAGCTGGCCGGCATCAAGGTCTACGACCTGAACAGCCACTTCGAGAAGACGCTGGGCCAGATCCGCATCGACTACCTCAGCGCCAGCTGGCTGATCTTCGGCGACGGCTTCAACCAGGGTGCGCTGCGCACCGCAGTCAAACGTGTCTTCGACATCCTGTCGGCGACGGTGCTGATCGTCGTCTCGGCGCCGGTGATGCTGGTCACCGCCCTGTTGATCAAGCTGGAGAGCCCGGGCCCGGTGCTGTACCGTCAGGAACGGGTGGGCCTGGCCAACAAGCTCTTCAAGGTGACGAAGTTCCGCAGCATGCGCAATGACGCCGAGAAGGACGGCAAGCCGGTCTGGGCCAGCACCAACGATGCCCGCGTGACGCGGGTCGGCAACATCATCCGCAAGCTGCGCATCGACGAGCTGCCGCAGCTGTTCAACGTGCTGAAGGGCGAGATGAGCCTGGTCGGCCCGCGCCCGGAGCGCATGTTCTTCGTCGAGCAGCTGACGCAGGAGATCCCGTTCTACGCCGTGCGCCACAGCGTCAAGCCTGGTGTCACCGGCTGGGCCCAGGTGCGATACCACTACGGTTCCACCGTGGAAGATTCGCAGGAAAAGCTACAGTACGACCTGTACTACGTGAAGAACCACACGCTGTTCCTCGACCTCGTCGTGCTGCTGGAAACCGTCGGCGTCGTGCTGACGGGCAAGGGCGCACGCTGAGGCGGCGGCGGCTTCCGCGCCGGTGTTCCGGCCCCGGCGCCCTGGCGTCGTCGTGCGCTGCGGCGCAGCCCTCGTGAGCGTTCAACGTGGATGACATGGCTGTGGCCGGCTACGGCGTCGCCGCGGTCGTGCACCTTCTGTTTGCTGCCTATCTGGCAGCGTCGGGCCGCTTGCGGGGCGAACAGCCGCTCGCCTCCGGCCTGCTGTTCGCCGCCGTGCTTTGCAGCGCCGCCTGGGCAGCCGCTTCCGCCGTGTCCGTGGTGTACAAGCCGCTGCTGTGGCCTGCGGCTGCGGCGCTGTTCGACTGGGCACGCTATGGCTTCTGGTTCGCCTTCCTGCTGGTGTCCATCGGCCTGCGCCGCCGCGGCACCGGCGACCGCCTGCTCACCTGGCTGCGCCGGGCCATCGCACTGGCCCTGGGGCTGGTGCTCCTGCTGCTGGCCCTGCGCCTGGTCGCCGGCAGCATCGAGGCACCGCCGTCGCGGCTGCTGCTGGTCTGCCTGCTGACGCTACCGCTGGGCGGGGCACTGCTGATCGAGCAACTGTTCCGCAACCTCGGCGACGGTTCGCGCTGGAACGCCAAGCCGGTGTGCCTGGGCCTGGCCTGCATCTTTGCCTTCGACATCTACCTGTACTCGACGGCGCTGATGGTCGGCGGCTTCGACCGCGATGCACTCGCCGCGCGAGGCGCAGCCCACCTGCTTGCCGTGCCCTTTCTCTTTGTCGCCGCACGGCGCCGCAGTGACTGGGTGGCGCGGCTCCAGGTGTCGCGCGCGGCCGCCTTCCACTCGGCAACGCTGGTGCTGGTGGGCCTGTATTTGCTGTTCATGTCCAGCATCGGCTACTACGTGCGCTACTTCGGCGGCGACTGGGGCCGCGCGCTGCAGCTGACCCTGGTGTTCGCCTCGGTCGCA
Source organism: Rubrivivax sp. (assembly GCA_049274755.1). Lineage (GTDB taxonomy): Bacteria > Pseudomonadota > Gammaproteobacteria > Burkholderiales > Burkholderiaceae_C > Rubrivivax. The sequence goes on from JBASTF010000590.1 coordinate 2,781, forward strand.
CTGCTGCTGGCCTTCGTCTTTTCCGGCTCGCTGCGCGCCAAGCTGCGGGTGTTTGTCGGCAAGAACTTCTTCAGCTACCGCTACGACTACCGCGAGGAGTGGCTGCGTTTCACCGCCAAGCTGGCGACACAAAGTGCGCCGGGGGAGGTCGGCATGCAGGTGGTGCGTGGCCTCGCCGACATGGTCGAGTGCCCGGCAGGCAGCTTGTGGACACGCACCGACAGCAGCGGCCCGCTGACGCAGACGGCACGCTGGAACATGTCCGAGGACAGCGCCGAGGAGCCTGCCGACTCGCCGTTCTGCAGCTTCCTGCGCGAGAAGGCCTGGGTCGTGGACCTCGACGAGTTCCGCGCTTCGCCGCGCCGCTACGAAGGCCTGGCGCTGCCGGCCTGGCTGCTGGGCACACGCGACCCCTGGCTGATCGTGCCGCTGCAGGTGGGCGACGAGTTGCTGGGTTTTGTGCTTCTGGCACGCCCGCGCACGGCGATCGGCCTCGACTGGGAGGTGCTGGACCTGCTGAAAACCGCCAGCCGCCAGGCCGCCGGCGTGCTGGCGCAGATGCGGGCCACCGAAGCCCTGCTGGAAGCACGCAAGTTCGAGGCCTTCAACCGCATGTCGGCCTTTGTTGTGCACGACCTGAAGAACATCGTCACCCAGCTCTCGCTGATGCTGAAGAACGCGGAACGTCTGCACGACAACCGGGAGTTTCAGCAGGACATGCTGTTGACGGTGGAAAGCTCGCTGGAGAAGATGCGCCGGCTGATGCTGCAGCTGCGCGAAGGCGCGGCGCCGCCCGGGGGGGCCAGTGGGGTGGAACTCGGCAACATCGTGGCGCGGTTGCAGGTGCTGGCGGAAGGCCAGGGCCGGGCACTCGAGGTCGAACGCCTGGACAAGCTGGCGACCCGCGGCCACGACGACCGGCTCGAGCGGGTGCTCGGCCACCTGGTGCAGAACGCGCTGGATGCGACCCCCCAGGACGGCAGGGTCTGGCTGCGCGTCGAGCGCTACAGTGGGCAAGTCAGGATCGAGATCGGGGACACCGGAGCGGGCATGACCGAGGAATTCGTCAGGAAGCGGCTGTTCAAGCCCTTCAGCACGACCAAACACAGCGGCATGGGCGTGGGCAGCTACGAGAGCCACCAGTACATCCGTGAGCTCGGCGGCAGCATCGCCGTCGACAGCGCGCCCGGCCGTGGCACCGTGCTGACGGTGCTGCTGCCGCTGTTCGAACGCCAGCACGGCTCCGACCTGGTTGCGCAGGCCAATCCATGAGCGACGACAGCACGCCGCCGCTGCTCATCGTCGAAGACGATCTTGCGCTGCAGAAGCAGATCAAGTGGTCGCTGGACCGCTTCGAGTCCGTCACCGCCAGCGACCGCGAAAGTGCGCTGCTGCAGTTGCGCCGCCACCAGCCTTCGGTGGTGACGATGGACCTGGGCCTGCCGCCCGACCCCGACTCGGTGTCCGAAGGTTTCAAGCTGCTGGCGCAGATGCTGGACGTCGACCCGACGGTCAAGGTCATCGTGCTGACCGGCCAGAACGAGCAGGCCAACGCGCTGCGCGCCGTCGCCCTGGGCGCCTACGACTTCCTGGCCAAGCCCTTCGATCCCGATGTGCTGAAGCTGACGATCGAACGCGCCTACCGCCTGGCCGAGTTGCAGGCCGAGAACCGGCGGCTGCAGACGCTGAACGCGCCCGACGCGCTGGGCAGCCTGATCACCCGCGACCCCGAGATGATGCGCATCGCGCGCACCGTCGACCGTGTGGCCTCGAGCAACGCCACCGTGATGCTGCTCGGCGAAAGCGGCACCGGCAAGGAAGTGCTGTCGCAGGGCCTGCATGTGGCCAGCAAGCGCAGTGGGCGTTTTGTCGCCATCAACTGCGCGGCCATTCCTGAGAACCTGCTGGAAAGCGAACTCTTCGGCTACGAAAAAGGCGCTTTCACCGGTGCCGCCAAGCAGACGCTGGGCAAGATCGAGACAGCGGACAAGGGCACGCTGATGCTCGACGAGATCGGCGACCTGCCGCAGCCGCTGCAGGCCAAGCTGCTGCGTTTCCTGGAGCAGCGCACGATCGAACGCCTGGGCGGGCGCAACGAGATCCCGGTCGACGTGCGTGTGGTCTGCGCCACCCACCAGGACCTGAAGAAACTCTCGGCCGAAGGCCGCTTCCGCGAAGACCTGTATTACCGCCTGGCCGAAATCGTCGTCACCATCCCGCCGCTGCGCCAGCGCACCGGTGACGCCGTGCTGCTGGCCCATGCCTTCGTGCGCCGCTTCGCGCAGGAGCAGCGGCGCAACGGCCTGGCGCTGTCGGAAGACGCCGTGCGTGCGATCGAGCGCCACGCCTGGCCCGGCAACGTGCGCGAACTGCTGAACGCGACCAAACGTGCCGTCATCATGTGCGACGGCGACCGTGTGACACCGGACGACCTGGGCCTGCCCTCGCCCGACGCCGCGGCGAACGGCGCCGACCACAGCGACCTGGACCTGCGCACCGTGCGCGAGGCCGCCGAACGCCAGGCCATCCTGGCAGCGCTGGCACGCGCCAACGACAACATCGTGAAGGCGTCGGAGATCCTCGGCATCAGCCGGCCGACGCTGTACGACCTGATGAAACGCCTGGCCATCCGCTGAAGCGCAGCGGCCGCCGCAACAGCCCCGAAAGCGCCATGGCCCACACGACCCGCCTGTTTCCCGCCGCCCGCTGGGCCACGCTGGCCCTGCTGGCCGCACTGACCCTGGCCGCCTGCAACAACGACTCGGCGCCGTCGCTGATCGCCTCGGGCAAGGACTACCTCGCCAAGAAGGAAGCCGCCAAGGCGGTGATCCAGTTCAAGTCGGCGCTGCAGAAAGACCCGCAGTCGGCCGAGGGCCGTTACCTGCTGGGCCAGGCCTTGCTGGATGCAGGCGACCCCTTCAGCGCCGTCGTCGAACTGACGAAGGCACTGGACCAGCGGTATGACGACAACAAGGTGATGCCGGCGCTAGCGCGTGCCATGCTGCTGAGCGGCGGCGCCAAGCGCCTGACCACCTTGTACGGCGAGGTCACACTGACCGACAAGAAGGCCTACGCGTCACTGAAATCGTCTGTCGCTAATGCTTGGGGCGTTCTCGGCGACAAGGACAAGTCGCAGACGGCACTGCGACAAGCCGTTGCCGCCGTTCCGGACTTTCCGGCAGCAGTCGTGCTGCAAGCCCGATTCATGGCCTCGCAAGGACGTTTCGACGACGCCGTGGCGGCGGTGGAACAGGTGCTCGCCAAGGACCAGGCCAATGCCGAGGCATGGCACCTAACGGGCGAACTGCTACTCAACGCAAAGAAGGACGTGCAGGGTGCCGAGGCCGCGTTCAACAAGGCGCTGGCCGCTGAGCCGGCCTTCATTGCCTCGCATCTGGCACTGATCGGTATCAAGCTGCGCGCCAACAATCTGGTGGCCGCCAAGGCGCAGGGCGAAAAACTACGCACCGCGTTGCCCAAGCATCCGCAGACGATCTTCGTCGACGCCCAGTTGGCGCTGGCAAACAAGGAGCTGAAACGTGCGCGCGAATTGACGCAGCAACTGCTGCGACTGGCGCCCGAACATGTCGGCGTACTGCAGCTGGCAGGTTCGATCGAAGGCGCTGCCGGTGCCCTGGTGCTGGCCGAGACACACTTCAGCAAGGCGCTGCAGATTGACACCAAGCTGCCGCTGGCGCGCCGTGGCCTGGCCAAGACCTATCTGCGCCTGGGCCAACCGGTGAAGGCCTTGCGCGCACTGGAGCCGATGATCGGGCCCGATGCCAGCGATGCAGAAGCGCTGTCGCTGGCAGGCGAGGCTGAGCTCCAACTCGGCGATGCACGTGCCGCCGAGGTCTTTTTCCTCCAGGCCGCAAAGCTCAACCCCAGCGACCCACGAGTAGCGACGGCACTAGCCCTGATGAAACTCTCGCGCGGTGATGCCGAAACCGCGTTTGCCCAGCTCGACGCCATTTCGGCGCAAAGCACAGACACCGCCACCGACATGGCCATCGTCAGCGCCCGGCTCAAGCGCAAGGAGTACGACGCCGCGTTACTGGCGCTGCAGGCACTAGAGAAGAAGCAGCCGAAGAGCGCCACCGTCTTCGAGCTACGCGGCTTCGTACACGTCGCTCGCAAGGACTTGGCCGCGGCTCGTGCCGCTTACGAAGAGGCCCTAGCCATCGACTCCTCGCGCTTCAGTGCCATAGCGAGCCTGGCGGCGATCGACCTTCTGCAAAGCAGGCCCGAGCAGGCGCAAAAGCGGCTGGAAGTCGCGATCAAGGCCGACCCGCGCAACTTCGCCGCACGCACCGGCCTGGCCGACCTGCGCCTGAAACAAGGCGCGCAGTTGGCCGAGGTGCGCGAGATCCTCGCCGCCGGCATCCAAGCTGCGCCGTCCGAGGCCAGCCCGCGCCTGCGACTGATCGAGTTGCTGCTTCAGAGGAAGCAGTTCAAGGAAGCCTTGTCGGTCGCCCAGGATGCCCTAGCCGCGCTGCCCAACAACGCCGAGGTGCTGGACGCGATGGGCCGTTCGCAGATGCTTGCCGGCGACACCCAGCAGGCGATCGGTACCTTCCGCAAACTAAGCAGTGTCGACACCAAGTCTGCGCGGCCGCACATGCGGCTAGCCGACCTGATGAAGTCCACGGGCAATCGCGAAGGTGCCATTGCCAGCCTACGGCGGGCGCTCGAAGTCGACCCCACCAACGAGGTAGCGCAGGCGCGGCTGATGGACATCCTGGTCATCGACGGTCGGCCGAAAGAAGCGCTGGAGATGGCGCGCGGCATGCAGCGAAGCACGCCGCAGTCGGCAATGGGGTACCTGCTTGAGGGCGCGGTGCACCGCCGCACCAAGACACCGGAAGCCGCGATTGCCGCCTACCGTAGGGGTGTGCAACAGGCCGTTGATGCGTCGACCGTGGCCGTAGAGCTGCATAAGGCGCTGCTGACGCCCGTGCACACTGCCGAGGCCGAACGCTTTGCGGCGTCGTGGATGAAGGAACACCCGAACGACGTGCACTTCGAGTACCACCTGGCGACAGTCTCGATCCTGCGGAACGATCTGGAGAAAGCCGAAACCCAGCTGCGACATGTACTGGCGCAGCACCCGACGCACGCGATGGCGCTTAACAACCTCGCCTGGTCGCTCGCGGCGCGTGGCAAGCCCGGTGCTGTGGCTTACGCGCAGAAAGCACTCGAACTGCTGCCCAACCGCCCGGTGTTGCTCGACACCCTGGCCAGTGCGCTGGCTGTCGACAAGCAGTTACCGAAGGCCCTGGAGACGCAACGCAAAGCGATTGACATCGCACCCAGCGACATGGCGCTGCGGCTGAACCTCGCGAAGATCGCGTTGCTGGCCGGCGACAAGGCGCTGGCCAGGACCGAGCTGGAACGCCTGGCCGCGCAGGGTACGAAACTGCCGTACCACGCCGAAGTCACGCGCCTGCTGAAGACGCTCTGAAACCGCCCGCTTGCGAAGGCCGTCCACCATGATGTTCAGACACACCCTCGTTGCCGCCTGCATCGTTGCCGGATTTGCACTCGCCGGCTGCGGCGGCGAATCCGAAGAGAAGCTGGTCGCGTCGGCCAAGGAGTTCATCGCCAAGAGCGACACGAACGCGGCCGTGATCCAGCTGAAGTCGGCGCTCCAGAAGAACCCGAAGTCGGGCGAAGCGCGGCTGCTGCTGGGCAAGACCTTGCGCGACGGTGGTGATGCTGCCGGCGGCCTGCTCGAACTGCGCAAGGCGCAGGAGCTCGGCCTGCCCGACGAACAGCTGCTGCCCGAGTTGGCACGCACGATGCTGGCCACCGGCGAATACAAGCAGGTCGCCGGCCAGTACGCCGGCACCGAACTGCGCGAGCCGCAGGCCAATGCCGACCTGGCCGTCAGCGTCGCAACCTCGTTTGCCGCACAGGGCGACAAGGCCAAGGCGCTGGAACACTCCACCCGGGCCCTGCAGGCCTCACCGGGCTACGTGCAGGCGATCGTGCTGCAGGCCCAGCTGAAAGCCGCCGACCGCGACATCGACGGTGCGCTGTTCCTGCTTGACGACGTGCTGGCACGCGACGCCGGCAACCAGCGCGCCGGCGTGCTGAAGGGCGAGTTGCTGTGGCATGTGAAAGGCGACCGCGAGGCCGCGCTGGCCAGCTTCCGCAAGGTCGTGGCCAGCAGCGCCAAGTCGGTCGCGGCGCGTTCGTCCATCATCGGCATCCTGTTCGAGCAGAACCAGCTCGACGCCGCCAAGACCGAGCTGGCCGAGCTGAAGAAGGTGGCACCCAACCACCCCGACACGGTGTTCCTCGACGCCCGCGCCGCCTTCCTGAGCCAGGACTACAAGGCCACACGCGAGATCGGCGAGAAGCTGCTGAAGGGCTTGCCGAACAGCGTGCCTGCGCTGGAGCTCGTCGGTGCCGCCGAGTTCCGGCTGAAGTCGGACGCACAGGCCGAGGTCTTGCTGGCGAAGGCGCTGAAGCTGGCGCCGAACCGCTTGCTGCCGCGGCAGATGCTGGCCCAGGTCTACCTGCGCACCGGCCAGCCCCAGCGTGCCGCCGAGGTGCTGCAGCCGGTGACCGACAGCCCGCAGGCCGACGGCGTGTCGCTGGCGCTGGCCGGTGAAGCACTGCTGCAGTCCGGCGACGCCAAGCGCGCCGACGAGGTCTTCCAGCGCGCTGCCAAGGCCGCGCCGCAAGACCCGCGTGTGCGTACCTCGGTGGCCCTGGCGCAGATGGCCCGCGGTGACACCGGCACGGCCGTGATGCAGCTCGAAGGCCTGGTCAGCGACGACAAGAGCCCACGCGCCGACCTCGCGCTGGTCAGCGGCAAACTGCGCCAGAAGGACTTGCCCGGTGCACTGAAGGCCGTCGAAGGCCTGCGCAAGAAACTGCCCGACAGCGCACTGCCCGACCTGCTGAAAGGCCGTGTGCTGGCGCTGAAAAACGACACCGCCGGCGCCACGGCCGCGTTCCAGGCCTCGCTGGCCAAGGACCCGAACTACTTCCCCGCCGTCGCCAGCCTGGCCTCGCTGGACATCACGGCCGGCAAGCCCGAGCAGGCCAAACAACGCTTCGAGGCCTTGGCCAAAGCCGATCCACGCAGCTACCGCGCGCACCTGGCCCTGGCCGAGATCGCGGCACGTGCCAACGCACCGGCCGCCGACATCACACGCATGCTGGGCGAAGCGGTGAAGGCCGCGCCCGGCGAGGCGCGGCCGCGGCTGCTGCTGATCAACCAGCTGTTGCGCCAGGGCGATGCGAAGACGGCCTTGACTGCGGCCCAGGAAGCCACGGCGGCCCTGCCCAACGATGCCGACCTGCTGGAAGTGCTGGCCCGTTCGCAACTGCAGGCCGGTGACGCGCAGCAGGCCGTGTCCAGCTTCAAGAAGCTGGTGGCGATGCAGCCCGCACGGGCGCTGAACCAGGTGCGCCTGGCCGAGGCCCAGGTGGCCACCAAGGACAACGACGGTGCCAAGCTCAGCCTGAAGCGGGCGCTGGAGATCAAGCCCGACCTGCTGCAGGCCCAGCGCGGCCTGGCCATGCTGGCGATGGCCGACAAGCGGCCCGACGAAGCACTGGCGTACGCACGCGACGCGCAGAAGAAATCGCCGAAGGCCGCCGCAGGTTTCCTGCTCGAAGGCGAGATCGAGGCCCAGCGCAAGAGCTGGCCAGCGGCCGCCACGGCCTTCCGCAACGCGCTGCAGCGCGAGAAGAGCACCGATGCCG
>JBASTF010000591.1:0-2099 GCA_049274755.1 Rubrivivax sp.
TTTCCGTGTTCTGCGAGATCGACGCCGTCATCTGCTCCATCGACGCGCTGGTCTCTTCCACACCCGCGGCCTGTTCGCTCGACGCCTGGCTCAGCGACTGCGCCGTCGCACTCACCTCTTCCGACGCCCCAGCCAGCGACTCCGCGCCGCTGTTCACCTCGGCCACCACCTCGCTCAGCTTGGCAACGGTGTTGTTGACGTAGGTCTTCATCTCGCCGAAGGCACCGTCGTAGTCGGCGTCGATCGTGCGTGTCAGGTCGCCGCCGGACACGGCCTCCATCACACGCACGACGTCGGCGATGCTGCCGCCGGTGGTGGTGACGAGCTGGTTCAGGCCCTCGCCCATTTCCTTCTGGAAACCCTGCAGGCCCTGCAGGTCGACACGGGCTTGGAAGTTGCCGCGGTTGGCGGCTTCGACGACGGCGCGCTGGCCGTCGATGACCTGCTTCAGCCGGCCCACCATCTGCTGCACGGCATAGAGCATGCTGTTGCTGTCGCCGTGGCGCAGCGCGATCTGGGCCGAGAGGTCGCCGTCGGCGACGCGGCGCACGATGTCGGCAGCCACCGCAGGTTCACCACCGATCTGGCGCGAGACGATGCGCGTGACCACCAGGCCCAGGGCAATGGCCAGCAGCACCGAGCCGGCGACCACGGCGATCAGCACCGTGCGCGTCGACGCGATGGTCTGCGCGCCGGCTTCGTTGGTGGCCTTGGCCTGCGCCGCCAGTTCGTCGATCAGCTTGTCCAGCGTGTCTTCGACAGCGGTCGTGGCCTTGCGTGCGTCGCCGTTGCTCAGCTCGGCCGCCTCGGCGGCCTTGCCGGCGCCGGCCAGCGCCGCGACCTTGTCGCTCTGCGCCTTGTAGACCGGCAGCTGGGTGTCCAGCAGCTTCACCAGCTGCACCTCGTTGGGCTGCAGGTTGGTGGCGCGGTAGGCCTCGATCGACTTCTGGAACTTGTCCATGTGCGACTGCGCGCGGTCGATCGTCGCCTTCACCGTCTCCGCGTCCTTCATCGCCGGCAGGCGCACATAAGCGCGCGAATGGGCGCCGAAGCGGCTTGCGGCATCGGAGACGTACTGCGCTGCCAGCACATTGTCCCGGTAGACGCTGTCCAGCATGGCGCCGAGGCCGGCGACACGCAGCAGGCCGAACACGCCGACGGCAGCGGTGAGCGCCGAGCAGATCAGGAAGGTCAGCAACAGCTTGTTGGCAAGCTTCAGGCGGAGGAACCAGTTCATCAGGAGGCCTTGGAGAAACTCAGTGGGAAAGCGCAGGTTCGGCAGCGGCAGCACGGTCGACCGTGCCGATCTCGTCGAGCGACAGCACATGGTCGACGTCGAGCAGGATCACGAACTTGCCGCGGACCTTGCCCATGCCTTGCAGGAAGTCGGCACGGATGCGGGCACCGAAGGCCGGCGGCGGCTCGATGTCCTCGGCTGCGATGTCCAGCACCTCGTTGACGGCGTCGACGATGACACCCAGCACATGGCGCTCGGCGCCGGACTGGATCTCGACGATGACGATGCAGGTCTTTTTGGTCGTCGGGCTGGACGGGCGGCCGAAGCGCGCCAGCAGGTCCATCACCGGCACGACGGCGCCGCGCAGGTTGATCACGCCGCGCACGGCCGGCGGCATCATCGGCACCTCGGTGAGGCTGTCGTACTCGATGATCTCCTTGATCGACAGGATGCCGATCGCGAACATCTCGCCGCCAAGCATGAAGGTGAGGTACTGCGTGGGCTCCAGCGCCGCGGGGGCGGCGACCGGGCTGCGCTGCAGGGAAGTGGTGGTGGTGCTCATCGGGTGTTGGCTTCTTCAGAAACGGGCGAACTGCGCTTCGTCGGGGGCTTCGGCATCGCTGCCGACATAGGCGGCCGCCGACTGGCCGGCACGCACGACGCTGCGGCCGGTTTTGTGGGCGGCCGGCTTGCGGCTGGCGCTGGCGATGGCGCTGGCCGCCGCACGGGCCGGCGAATTGCCGGGCAGGCGGAAGAAGGCCATGGTCTGCTGCAGCTGCTCGGCCTGGCTGCTCATCTCCTCGGCCGTCGCCGCCAGCTCTTCCGAGCTCGACGCGTTCTGCTGCGTCGTCTGGCTCAGCTG
>JBASTF010000592.1:0-2387 GCA_049274755.1 Rubrivivax sp.
CGCCTGGCCCAGGCGCGGCCGGTCGGGGTGCAGCGCGTCGATGGTGCGCATGGCCTGGAAGAAGTCCCAGGCATGCGGTGCCGCCGCCACCTCGGCCAGCACACGCTGGAGCTTCAGAGGATCGGGCGGTTCCCGCACCGCGGCCTCCCGTCCAGGATGTCGCCGCGCCCGGTGGAATGCAGGCGCAGCTGCGTGAAGCCGTTCATCGAGACATGGCGCGCGACAAAACGTTCGAGCACGCAGCCCAGCAGGAAGGCACTGGCGCCTTCGAAGGCATGGTCGTCGATCTCGACGCTGACCTGCACACCGCGGCCGAAGGTGATGGGCCCGGGCATCGGCAGGCGGCGCACCACCGGCTTGATCTGCACTGAACGCAGGCCGTCGACCTGGCGCTGCGCCCCGGCGTCGCCGGTGCTGGCATACAGGCGCAGGATCTCGCGCAGCGCCGCCGCGCCCTGCTCGGCGTCGGTGTCGGTCAGCGACAAGTGGTTCAGCGACAGCTGGTTGATCAGCTTCCAGGCCACATTGCCTTCACGCAGCGCCGACAGCGGCCGCGACGGCCCCTTGACGACGCTGATGCTCTTCACCGGCGCCGTCTGCGCCAGCGTCAGGTCGCCCTTGGGGCCGCCCACCGGCATCAGCACCGGCAGGTCGCGGTTGGTGACCAGGGCCTTGACGCCGATCTGTTTCAACTCGTTCGGAAACGGCGCTTCATGGGCATCCACCACCGACAGGTAGATCTCGGTGCCCAGGTACGAGGTGCGTGGCCCTTCGCGCTGCTGCAGCTGCGACATCAGCCGCGGCTCACGCTGCAGCGCGTAATAGGCGTTGTGCGCGCGGTCCTCGGTGTGGAAGGCGTTGTAGAACGGCAGGAAACGCCATTCGCTGTTGACGCCTGTGCCGTAGCCCTGCACCTCGAGCAGCGAATGCACCTCGTAGTCCATCGGCCTGGTGCGGTCGGGCACGACGTGGAACTCGGCGCTGTCCGGTGTGACGTGGATGCGGTCGCAGCGCTTTTCCAGCAGGTTGATCGCCGGCACGCAGTTCAGCGCGATGCAACTGGTGTCCACGGCCTGCAGCAGCGCGTTGTCGGCGCGCGAGAACAGCAGCACGATGTCGACCTCGGTGCCGGCCTCGCCATCGTGGGCGCGGCGCAGCACCTCGCCGATGCCGCGCAGGTCGAAGAACAGGAAACGCTGCGGGAACGCGAAGTACTCCTGCAGCACGCGGTAGCCCTCGAAGCCATGCAGCGTCTGCGGCAGCAGGGCCTGCTCGTCGTCGAAGCCGGCCGGTTCGACACATTCGCCGTCGACGGCTTCGTGCCAGGCCGCGGGGCGGCGTGTGGGCAGCACCAGCACACCCATCGCATGGCCGCAGATCAGCTCGTGCAGGCGGTAGGCGACGTCGTCGACGCCGGTGCAGTGCAGCCGCAGGTCCTGCAGGCTGATCTGCGAAAAATCCAGCCCTGCCGTGCAGCGCAGGCGCAGCCGCAGCCCGGCGCGGTAGCGGCGCCACTCGGGCACGGCGGCCATCGGCAGGTCGGCGGCATGGGTGAAGTATTCGACCTGGGTCAGCTCCAGCGGCCACATCGTCAGCGCGTGCGCGGTGCGGAACTCGCAGGTCGTGGCCCCGGCCTTGCCGGGCTGGCTGAGCAGCGTGGCGGCGCGCGGAATCGTCACACCGCTGCCCAGCGAGGGGTCGCCGAGATCGGGGTTGAGCTGGGCGATCAGCATCGCCGGCGTCGGCGCCAGGAACTGCGGGTAGACGATCTCGAGCAGCCGCTGCGTGAAACGCGGGAACTCGGCGTCGAGCTTCAGCTGGATGCGGCCGGCGAGGAAGGCAAAACCTTCGAGCAGGCGTTCGACGTAGGGGTCGGTGACCTCCAGGCCCTCGATGCCCAGGCGCGCCGCGATCTTCGGAAACTGCTGGGCGAACTCGGCGCCCATCTCGCGCAGGTGGCGCAGTTCCTCGTTGTAGTAGCGCAGCAGCCGCGGGTCCATGCAGCAGCCTCAGCGGTCCGACTCGCGCACGGCCACGCGGCCCGTCTCGAGGTCGATGTCGGTGTGCAACAGCAGTTCCAGCGGCACCGGCTGCGCCCACAGCTGGCCGCTGATGCGGAAACCGATCTGGTTGTGGTGGTCGAGCTGCATCTCGGAAATCACGGCCTCGACCTGCAGCGTCTCGGGCAGGATGCGCGGCTCGTGATCCAGGATGGCCTGGCGCACGCGGTTCTGCAGCACCAGCGGGTCGATCGTCGACGCCGTCTGGCCCGACAGCGCCGGCAGGCCGTAGTTCAGCACCGACTTGCGCGCCTGCGGCGCCCGCGAGAAGTCAACCGCACCGCCGGGCGCCGTGGCGTTGAACAGCCAGGCCAGGTCGCGCAGCAC
>JBASTF010000593.1:0-1606 GCA_049274755.1 Rubrivivax sp.
GTCGCTGACCACACGCACACGGTCGGCCACCGGGTTGAAGTCCACGCCGTGCACCTTTCCGGGCAGGGCGATGGGCGCGGCCGTGCCGACCGGCTTCAGCGTCGCGCTGGCCGTGTCCAGCGTGTACAGGCGGCCGCCCGACGACAGCGCGTACAGCACGCCGCGGGCGACGCGGAAGTCGATGCCGACCAGGGTTTCGCCGGCCGGCAGGCCTTGCAGCGGCTTCTTGTCCAGCACACGCTGCGGCTGGCCGGCATTGAAGCGGATCAGCTCGTTGGCCTCGGTGACCGCCAGCAGCGTTTCCTTGCGCGGCGGGCCCATCGGTTCGCTGGTGGCGCAGGCGGCCAGCAAGGCGGCGGCAAGCAGGGGCAACAGGCGGAACGACAAGGTCATGGCAGGCTCTCCGGTGGACAACCCCAGGGATGTCGGCAGCGTCGCTGCAATCTTGACCTCGGTCAAGCCCGCAGAGTCGTGAACTGCGTCGCTGCTCAGCCGACGAAGCGGTAACCGACGCCGGTTTCGGTCAGCAGGTGCCGGGGACGCGAGGGGTCGGCCTCCAGCTTCTTGCGCAGGTTGGCCATGTGCACACGCAGCACATGGCTGTCGTCCACATGCGAAGGGCCCCAGACGCTCTTCAGCAGCTGGCGGTGCGTCAGCACCCGTTCACGCTGCGCCAGCAGGTGGGTCAGCAGCCGGTATTCGATGGGCGTGAGCTTCAGTGCCTCGCCGCTGCGCTCCACCGTGCGCCGGGCCAGGTCGACGACGATGGCGCCGAACTGCACGACGGGGTCGCCGCCGGCCTGGGCCTGCCGCCGCAGCTGGGCGCGCACACGGGCCAGCAACTCGCCGGCACCGAAGGGCTTGACCAGGTAGTCGTCGGCACCGGCGTCCAGCGCGGCGATCTTGTCGGCCTCGGCGCTGCGCGCCGACAGCACGACGACAGGCATGCCGGACCAGCCGCGCAGGTCGCGGATCAGCTCGACGCCGTCGCCGTCGGGCAGGCCCAGGTCCAGCACCAGCAGGTCGGGGCGGCGTGTGCCGGCGTCGATGAGGCCGCGTTTGTAGCCCTCGGCCTCGTGCACCTCGTGGCCTTCGCTTTCCAGCGCCAGGCGCACGAAGCGGCGGATCTCGGCTTCGTCTTCGATCACCAGCACGGTGGGCATGCTGTCAATTCTCGCTGGCTTCGTCCGGCACGGCGGGCGGTGTGCCACGGGGTAGCAGCAAGGTGAACCGGGCACCGCCGCCGGGGCGGTTGGCGGCGCGCAGCGTGCCGCCATGGGCTTGCAGGATGGCCGCGGCAATCGCCAGCCCCAGGCCCACGCCAGGTGTGGCGCTTTCCTTGTGGCCGCGTTCGAACTTCTCCAGCAGCTGCTGCTCGCGGCCCGGCGGCAGGCCGGGGCCCTGGTCGTCCACATGCAGCAGCACCTGGTCGCCGTCGACGCCGGCACCGAACTCGAGCGCACTGCCGGGCGGCGTGTACTTGGCGGCGTTCTCCAGCAGGTTGACGAGCACCCGTTCGATCAGCACGGCGTCCAGCTGCACCAGCGGCGGCGCGGCGTCCAGGCGCACGGCCACGGGCCGGCCGTCGAGCAGGGAGCCGCAGGCG
>JBASTF010000594.1:0-1526 GCA_049274755.1 Rubrivivax sp.
GATCCGGCTTCGCCGGTCCGCTGGCGGCGCCCCCCTGGGGGGGAGCGCCGCAGGCGCTACGGGGGGGAGCCATGTTCTCGCAGCCAGGCGCTGGCTTGTCCACGCGAGGCCAGACCCAGCTTGTCCAGGATGTTGGCGACATGGCGCTTCACCGTGTGCGGGCTGATGTCCAGCGCACGGGCGATCAGCTTGTTGCTGTCGCCGGCGGCGATGCGCTCCAGCACCTCGCGTTCGCGGCTGCTGAGCAGTTCGCCGCCCGTTGCCGCGGCTGCCGTGGCCGGCGCGGCGCCACGCAGCGAGGCCGAGAGCTGCGCGGCGGCCTGCAATTCGGCCTGCTGCACCGGCGTCAGCAAGCCGCCCCAGCGTGTTTCGGCCAGGGTCTGCAGCAGCTGCGGGCCACACAACAAGGCCTGGCCGCGCACACCTTCGGCAAGCAGCCGGTCCAGCACCGGCGCGATCACGGTCGCGGCCTCCGGCAGGCGCTTGCACTGCAGCAGCGCGTGGCCGGCACGCAGCGTGAGATCGGTGCGCTGGCCCATCACGTCCATCTCGGGCAGCTTGGGCAGCAGCTTCTCGAACCAGGTGACCGCATCGGCCCAGCGCCCTTCGGCCGCGGCAAACCGCGCACGCACGGCGGTGGCGCGCGGTGTGTTGGCGGCGGCGTTGCGCAGCGGGTCTTCCTTCAGCATCGCGGCCCAGTGCTGCAATGCCCGCGGATCCGGGCCAACGCTGTCGGACAGGCGCACGCCGTACACCGCCATGTGGTGGCGCCACAGCACCAGGCTGGCCGGCGAACCGCCGGTGTAGCGGCTGATGCGCCCCTCCAGCCGCTGCACCAGTTCGGCGCCACGGCCGCCGATGCCGGCGAAGATCATGCCGAAGAGTTCGAGGTTGGCCTGCATCTCGCCGGAGACGGCCAGCCACTTCATGTCGTCCTCGGCGTCGTCGATCGCCGCCTGCGCGGCGTCGGCATGCCCGGCCCAGAGTTCGCTGAAGGCGCGGATCATGTGCAGCTCGGCGCGCATCGGCAGCGGCCGGTCGGCCAGGCGCGGCAGCACGCCGGTGACGTAGCGCGCCATCAGCGGCGGCATGCCGGCGATGGTGCTCCAGTTCACCGGCGGCGCACATTCCCACCAGTGGAACAGCGACTCGCCGCGTTCCAGGATGTCGAGCAACTCGCCATACAGCACCGGCAATGCCAGGTGTTCGCCGCGGCGGAAATGCTGCGAACAGTCGGCCAGCAGCGTCATCGCCCGCGCCGTCGGCGACAGGGGCTCGGCATGCAGGCCGGCGATCAGCGCCTCGGCCTCGGCATTGCGGTCCAGCGGGTACAGCGCGCTGGCCAGGTAGGCCTGGCCCAGCTGGCGTTCGCTGTCGTCGACGCCGGGGCGTGCCAGGGCCGCGGCAGCTTGGCCCCACTGCGCCATCTCGGCCCATTGCCAGCGCAGGCAGCTGCTGGACGCCGCCAGCCGCGCCAGCCGCGCACTGCGCTGCGGCGGCGGGAACTGCTCGACCAGGCGCAGCAC
>JBASTF010000595.1:0-3108 GCA_049274755.1 Rubrivivax sp.
GCGCGGCACCGCAGCTGGCCACCAGCAACGAAGCCCAGGGCCGCAGCGCGATGACCGCGCTGTCCCTGGCCACCGATGCGGTGAACCGCGGCCTCGTCGACGGCATCGTCTTCGCGCCGCTGAACAAACATGCGCTGCGCCTGGGCGGGCTACAGCACGAAGACGAGCTGCGCTACCTGCAGGAGCGCTTGCGCGTGCCGGGCTTCGTCTGCGAGTTCAACATCACCGGCGGGCTGTGGACCTCGCGGGTCAGCTCGCATGTGCCGCTGCGCGAGGTGGCGGCGCTGATCACGCCGACCGCCGTGCGCAATGCCGTGCTCATCATCCACCGCGCGCTGCAGCAGGCCGGCGTGGCGGCGCCGCGCATCGCCGTCTCGGGGCTGAACCCGCACGCCGGCGACGGCGGCTCCATCGGCATGGAAGAGATCGAGGTCATCGAACCCACGGTGCAGGCGCTGCGCCGCGACGGACTGGATGCACGCGGCCCGTTTTCGCCCGACACGGTGTTCATCGCCGCCCGCCGTGGCGACTTCGACGCCGTGGTCTCGATGTACCACGACCAGGGCCAGATCGCGATGAAGCTGATGGGCTTCGAGCGCGGCGTCACACTGCACGGCGGCCTGCCGGTGCCGGTGGCCACCTGCGCCAGCGGCAGCGCCTACGACATCGCCGGCCGTGGCATCGCCAACGTCGAAGGCCTGCAAGCGGCCTTCGACCTCTGCCGGCGCATGGCCGTCGCAGCCGAACAGCCGTGATGGACGATGGGGGGACCTGGCGCTGCGTGCGCTGGGCTGCCGCGAGGCTTGCAATGCGTGGCTAGGGCAGGTTCTTCGCGTTGTGCCGCGTTTGTGCCGGCGCCCTCGGGGTGCCGCAGTTGCTGGGCCATCAAGAAGCCGCAGGCGGCGATGCGCAGGCTGGCGTGGTGATGGAACCCGCGCCAGCCCTGCCTTCGTCGTGCCCGAGCCCCAGTTCCTGCTTGAGTTCTTCGAGCGCCAAGTCCTGAGGTGGGCCGCCATCGGCTCCACGCTCTTGCGCCGGCTTGGCGCCATGACCCAGAACGGTCGCCGCATCACGGCCCAGTCGCAGCAGAGCGTCGGATGCGGGTCGATCGGGCGAGGGCCAGAGCCTCGGCTGCCAACTGAGAGTCGTGCGGAGCCGACTCCCAGTTGGGGAGGCGATCAGAAGCGGTGTCGGATCCCGAGCGCGATCACAGACGGATCTGCACCCAATGACGCCGTGGCAGGCGCAACACTCGTGCTGGACGAGTTCAACGCAAATGCCGCAGAGGCGTTGTTGCTCATGCGCGCGTACGACGCGTACAGGTTGCTGCGCCGCGACAGCTCATAGGCGTAGGTGGCGGCCAAGGCGGTGCCCTTGGCACCACCTTCCAAGCTGTTCGTCTGAACGTTGCCGAGCAGTTGTCCCTTGCCGAAGGCAATGGAAGCGCCAATGTTCATCTGCTGGAACTTGCGGCCCGCCGTGCCCGGATCAGCCACGAGGTAGTTCACCTTGAACTCCATGTTGTCCAAGCCATAGCCGAAACCCATCCCGTACTCCTTCCCGTCCGGACCACCGGGCCGAGAAACGCCGTGGTAGCCGCCCGCGGCAAACAGGCGACCGGACCGGTACTCGAGAGCGGTACCGGTGAGCTTGCTCGCCCCAGCCACGCCTTCGCTGGGGCTGGCCATGAAGCTTGCAGCAAGGCCTGCGAAGCTCGGCGTCTTGTAAGACACCGAATTGCTCACCCGTCGCGTGAGCCGGCCCGAGGAGAAGGCGCTGAGGTTCGTGCCGAAGAAGCCTTGACCGAAGATGTCGGACGCCGCAGCGACGCCCGCCAGTGGCGAGTACTCCCGGCCCAGGACAAGCGTACCCAGGGTGCTCTCGATGCCGACCACGGAGCGACGGCCGAAAAACGCTGATTCCGCAGTGCCGGTGTCGAGGCCGATACCCGCTTCCAGGTTGAAGAAGGCTTTCAGGCCGCCACCGAGGTCTTCGGTCCCCCTGAACCCAAGCCGGCTGCTCGACTGGTTGCCGGAGTTGATCGCCTTGCGGCTGCTGCTGTTGGGGTCGCCGGTGTCCTCGACGGCAACGGCGGCGTCGAGAACGCCATACATGGTCACGGTACTCTGGCTCTGCGCCTGTGCGCCGGCCTGCAAGAGAATCATGGCGGGCCCCAGAATCAGCCACTGCTTGTCAAACATCAAAACTCCATACGATGGGTTGAACATGTCGATCGGACGCGCCGGCAGGTGGCGCGTGCGGCACACCGTCCGCGTCGACACAGATTCGAGTGAAACGATTGGATTCGATCGAGCGATCGAAGAGATGGCCAGATGCGGCGCACATACCTCTCTTGGCAGTGCGCTTGGCTCACTTTCAGTATTCGGATTTGCTGTGCGTGATATTTGTTAGCCAGGACGGCTCATTGATGGTCTGTTTTCAATATAACCAATTGATCATGTCGAATGAATATCAAAAAAATAACAAAACCGACAGAAATCCATATTCATCATTTGCACCCAATTTCTTTTAACATGGATTTGTGACGCTGGCGTGAATCATTTTCTCGATACCCATCGGCGGTGGCCGCCAATGAATACTGTCGTCACCCGGCAGCCACGGCGGCGGGTGGCTGCGACCCAACAACCGTGCGACGATCCGCACTCGTGACACCGAGGACACACGATGACGAACAAGCTGAAACTGGACATCCCGCTGCTGCTGCCGCAGATCGAAGACGCCGGTGACGCCATCGTCCGCCGCCTGGTGCAGGAGCTGACGGGGCGGGACGGTGTCGCCGAGGTCCATGTCGTGCCCGCACAAGGAAGCACGCCGCCCCAGTTGTGCGTGCATCACGAGCCGGACGTGCTGCCGCTGGCGCGCATCCGCGAACTGGTGCAAGCCGCGGGCGCGCAGATCTCAGAGCGTTTCGCGCATGTGATCTGGCACGGCACTGGCATTGGCCATGCCCGGCGCGCCCGCACGGTGGGCGAGCACCTGCGCCAGATGCCGGGGGTGCTGGATGCGCAGGCCAGCGCCTCGGGGCAGGTGCACATCGACTTCGACCGCCAGGCCACCAGCGAGCAGGCGCTGCGCACGGCCTTGTCC
>JBASTF010000596.1:0-1993 GCA_049274755.1 Rubrivivax sp.
GTGCCCGAGGGCCGCGCCGGCAGCACCGTGATGCTGCACACCTCGGGCACGACCGGCCGGCCCAAGGGCGCGCTGCGTTCGCGCTTCGGCTTCGAGGAACGCGCCATCGAACAGGGCTTTGGCATGGACGACCGCACGTTGTGCGTGCTGCCCATCTGCCTGGGCGCCGGCTGCGTCTACACCCTGCTGCCGCTGTACCTGGGCGCCGGCATCCGGCTGCACGAACACTTCGACGCCGGTGCGGTGATCGACGCGATCGAACAAGAACGCATCGACTCGACGATGTTGCTGCCGGCGATGCTGCAGGCCATGGTCGAACACCCGCGTTTCCACAGCGCCGACCTGTCCAGCCTGCGCGTCATCCAGTCCGGCGCCGGGGCGCTGTCGGGCACGCTCAAGCGTGCGCTGCTCGCGCGTTTCGGCGACGGCGTCCTCAACATCTACGCCGCCTCCAGCGAGGTCGGCCCCTACGCCAACCTGAAGGGCGCCGAGGTCCGCAACCACCTGGACAGCAACTGCGTCGGCCGGCCCTTCTTCGGCGTCGAGCTGAAGCTGCTCGGCGACGACGGCGCCGAGGTGGCGCCCGGCGAGGTGGGCGAGATCTGCTGCCGCAGCGGGTCGCAGTACGACGAATACTTCGAAGACCCCGAACTCACCGCCAGCACGCGGCGCGGCAGCTTCCTGACCGTCGGCGACCTCGGGCGGCTGGACGCCAACGGCCTGCTGCACTTCGTCGGCCGCAAGCGCGACATCATCAAGAGCGGCGGCATCAACATCTACGCCTCCGAAATCGAAGAGGCGCTGCAGCAGCACCCGGGCGTCGCCGAGGCGCATTGCGTGGGCCTGCCCGACGACCGCTGGACCGAGCTGATCTGCGCCGTCATCGTGCCGCGTGCCGGCCAGCAGCCGACGGCCGACGACATCACCGCGTTCGCCGCCGCGCACCTGGCCGCCTACAAGAAGCCCCGGCGCGTGGTCTTCATGGCCGAGGTGCCCAAGAACCTGACCGGCCGCGTGCTCAAGACCCAGCTCGTCGAGCTGGTGCTGGCCTTGCCCACCCCCGACACGAAAGAGAACGCATGAACCTGTCCAACCTGCGCGCCGATCCCTGCTACTTCGAAGACCTGGGCATCGGCGACACCTTCGACAGCCCGACCCGCACCGTCACCGAAGCCGATGTCGTCAACTTCGCCGGCCTGTCGGCCGACTACAACCGCCTGCACGTCGACGCCGAGTTCGCCAAAGGCACACCCTACGGCCAGCGCATCGCCCACGGCCTGCTGGTGCTGGCGGTGATGTCGGGGCTGGTGACGCGCATGCAGCTCAACCAGCACCTCGAACCCAGCCTGATGGGGCTGCTCGACATCCAGTGCCGCTTCCCCAAGCCCACCTTCATCGGCGACACCTTGCGCGTGCGTGTCGAGGTGGCCGAGAAGAGCGAGACCTCCAAACCCGACCGCGGCGTCGTGGCCTTCAAGCGCCAGGTCATCAACCAGCGCGGCGAGGTCGTGGTCGAAGGCGTCTGGAAGCTGCTGGTGAAGCGCCGCCCGGCCTGAGAACCTGAAACGAGAAGCAGCATGACCATCAAGACCCCCATCGGCTACACCACGCGCGACGACATCTTCGTGCGCGACCGCAACATCGCCACCGAGATCCTCGGCCAGCTCGACTTCGTCGACATGATCTTCCTGGCCGCCACCGGCCAGACGCCCAGCGCGCCGATGAAGCGCATGGCCAACACGCTGATGGTGGCCGTCACCGACCACGGCCTGACGCCCAGCGCCATCGCCGCGCGGCTGACCATCCTCGGCGCGCCCGAATCGATCCAGGGCGCGGTGGCGGCCGGCCTGCTGGGCGCGGGCAACCACTTCCTGGGCACCATGCAGCTCAGCGCCCAGATGCTGAAGGACGCGGTGGCTGGGCTCGCGCCTGACGCCGACGGCGCCGCGTTCGACGCCTGCGCAGCGGCCCTGGTGCGCGCGTACCGCGCCGG
>JBASTF010000597.1:0-2173 GCA_049274755.1 Rubrivivax sp.
CCGCTGCGGAAGGCCGCCAGCAGGCTGAGCGCGCGGTCCACCGCAGCGGCGCCGCCGGGTGCGGCTTCGTCGTCGGCCAGCGAGGCCTGGGCTGCTTTGCGGGGCATGGTTTGACAGCCAGCGCGGATGCACCGACAATTCTCTTCCTACAGAATTAGGTTCTATCTTACAGAACATCCAAACCATGTCAACACCCGAGGTGCTGATCAGCGAAGTCGGCCCGCGCGACGGCCTGCAAAGTGTGGCGCGCACGATGGCCACGCCGCACAAGCTGGCCTGGGTCGACGCACTGCACGCCGCCGGGCTGCGCGAGATCGAGGTCGGTTCCTTCGTGCCCGCCAGGCTGCTGCCGCAAATGGCCGACGTGGCCGCCGTGGTGCAGCACGCGCTGCGCCAACCCGGCCTCACGGTGATGGCCCTGGTGCCCAACCTGAAGGGCGCCGAAGCCGCGCTGGCCAGCGGCGTGCACAAGCTGACGATCCCGGTGTCGGCCAGTGCCGCGCACTCGCTGGCCAACGTGCGCAAGACGCGCGAGCAGATGGTGGCCGAGGTGCGTGCCATCGTCGCGCTGCGCAACACGCAGGCGCCGCAGGTGCATGTCGAAGCCGGTGTCTCCACCGCCTTCGGCTGCACGCTGCAAGGCCTGGTGCCCGAAGACGAGGTCGTCGCGCTGGCCGAACAGCTGGCCGAGGCCGGTGTCGACGAGGTGGGTTTGTCGGACACCACGGGCATGGCCAACCCGGCCCAGGTGCGGCGCCTGTTCCAGCGTGTGCGCGCCGCCATCGGCGACAGGACCGGCGCCGCCCACATGCACAACACACGCGGCCTGGGCCTGGCCAACTGCCTGGCGGCCTGGGACGTGGGTGTGCGCACCTTCGACGCCTCGCTGGGCGGCCTGGGCGGCTGCCCCCATGCCCCCGGCGCCAGCGGCAACGTCGTCACCGAAGACCTGGTCTTCATGTTCGAGGCCATGGGTGTGCACACCGGTGTGAACCTCGAACGGCTGATCGCCGCCCGCGCAGCACTGGCCGCCGGCCTGCCCGATGAACCGATCTATGGCATGACCCCCGAAGCCGGGCTGCCGAAGGGATTCCGCAATGGCGTCTGAAGACCAGCCCCAAGACCTGCCGCTGGCCGGCCTGCGTGTCGTCGAGTTCACCCACATGGTGATGGGGCCGACCTGCGGCATGATCCTCGCGGACCTGGGTGCCGAGGTCATCAAGGTCGAGCCGCTGGCCGGCGACAACACACGCCGGCTGCTGGGCTCGGGCGCCGGCTTCTTCGCCATGTTCAACCGCAACAAGAAGAGCCTGGCGGTGGACACGAAAGATGCACGCGGCCGCGAGATCGTGCTGAAGCTGGTGGCCACGGCCGACGTCTTCAGCGAGAACTTCAAGGCCGGCGCGATGGCGAAGCTGGGCCTGGACCCCGAGGCGCTGCGGCGGCTGAACGAGCGCCTGATCCACGTCTCGCACAAGGGCTTCCTGCCCGGCCCCTACGAACACCGCACCGCGCTCGACGAGGTCGTGCAGATGATGGGCGGCCTGGCCTACATGACAGGCCCCGAAGGCCGGCCGCTGCGCGCCGGCACCAGCGTCAACGACATCATGGGCGGCATGTTCGGTGCCATCGGCGTGCTGGCCGCGCTGCAGCAGCGCGACAACGCCAGAACCGGCACCGGCCGCGGCCAGCAGGTGCAGAGCGCGCTGTTCGAGAACAACGTGCTGCTGGTGGCCCAGCACATGATGCAGTGCGCCGTCACCGGCAAGGCGGCGGCGCCGATGCCCAGCCGCATCAGCGCCTGGGGCATCTACGACGTGTTCACGGTGGCCGGCGGCGAGCAGATCTTCCTGGCCGTGGTGTCAGACACGCAGTGGGCCACGTTCTGCGGCGCCTTCGGCCTGGCCGAGCTGCAGGCCGATGCACGCCTGGCCACGAACAACCTGCGTGTGCAGGCCCGCGACTGGCTGATGCCGCTGCTGCGTGAACACCTGGCCGGCCTGCCGGCCCGCAGCATCGCGGAACGCTTCGAAGCCCGGGGCCTGCCGTTTGCGCCGATCACGAAGCCGCAGGACTTGTTCGACGACCCGCACCTGCAGGCCACCGGCGGCCTGGCGCCGATGTCGGTGCCGGCCGACGCCAGCATGGCAGGCCAGGTGGTGGACACCTGCGC